>CAMBQC010000024.1 GCA_945869855.1 Prosthecobacter debontii | reverse complement strand
GATCGAGTGATTCCCTTTCCCAGCAGAAATTCTCCATGATCTGGGAGGGCAGCTCGACGAAATCCCAAGCGACATTGGTGCCCGCGAGAGATTTTGCGGGGACGTTGGAAAGCAGGCCGTGGAGCAGGTGGCCGAACTCGTGGAAGATGGTTTCGACCTCGCGGTGGGTGAGGAGGGCGGGGGTGTCGCCGACCGGCGGGGACATGTTGCCGATGATGAGGCCGAGGTGCGGCTCGCCGAGTTCGCCGGTGTGGAGGGAGTTCATCCATGCGCCGCCGCGCTTCGATTCGCGCGGATGCCAATCGGCGTAGAAGGAACCGAGGTGGGAGCCGGTTTTCGAATCCTGGATTTCGTAGAAGGTGACTTCGGGGTGCCAGGTTTCGGCCTGCGGCCTAGATGGATGATCCGACTTCGCCGAGGCTTCGACGGACAAGTTGATGATTGATGATTGTGGATTTTGGATTGAATCCAGATAGATCGTTTCCTGCTGCGAAATGGTGATACCGAAGATTTTTGTGGCGATGCCGAACATGCCTTCCATGACGTGGTTCACGGGGAAGTAGGGGCGCAGATCTTCGTCGTCGATGTCGTAGTGTTCCTTGCGTTGCATCTCCGCGTAGTAGGCCATTTCCCATGGTTCCAATGGCTCGGGGGCGGTGTGGGTTTTGGCGGCTTTGTATTCGGAAAGCTGCTGTGCGTCGGCGAGGAAAGTGTCGCGGATCTTGGCGTGGATGCTTTCGACGAAGTTGAGGGCGGTTTCGCCGTTGCGGGCCATGCGGCGCTGGAGGGTAAGATCGGCGAAGTTTCGGTGGCCTAGGATTTCGGCTTTTTCTTTGCGGAGTTCGATGATTTTCCAAACCAGATCCGAGTTGTCGTAGGGGGCTTCCGAACCGACGGTGACGGAGGCCTGCCAGACGGTTTTTCGGAGTTCCTCATCGTGAGCGTGCTGCATGATGGGAGACATGGAAGGCTGGTGGAGGGTGAAACGCCATGTGGGTGCTTCGATGCCTTTCGCGCGGGCGTTCGCGGCGGCAGAGGCTTTCGCGGAATCGGGTAGGCCCGCGAGTTTTGATTCATCGGTGATGACGAGTTCCCACGCGTTGGTGGCGTCGAGGACATTTTCCGAATACTTCTTGGTGATCTTGGAAAGCTCGGAGTCGATGGCGGCGATGCGGGCTTTCTTGTCATCCGGCAGGTCGGCTCCGGAGTTGATGAAATCGGCGAGGGTTTCTTCGATGTGCCGCTGCTGGATGGGAGTGAGGTTTTTTGCGGCGGATTTTTCCGCGACGGCATTGAGTACCGCAAAGAGGCGCGGGTTGAGGGATAGGGAGGAGTAAAAATCGGTGACATTGGGGAGGAGTTTGTTGATGGCCTCGCGCTGGGCGGGGTTGTCGCAGACGGAATCGAGGTGCTGGAGGCGGCCCCAGCCGCGGGAGAGGGATTCGGTGGCGTTTTCGAGGGCGAGGAAGCTCGATGAGTAGGTGGCCAGATCCGGGGCTTGGTTGGAAATGGTATCAATGGCTTGCTGTGCTTCGGCAAGGGCTTGGCGGATGGAGGGCTCGATGGATTCCGCGGTGAAGGTGGACCAGCGGGGCTGGAAGTCGGGGGCGAGGAGGGGGTGCATGATGAAATTCTAAACTTTAAATTTTAAACCCTAAGGAAGAGGTAGGTCAGAGGGCGTCTGTTAGCACGAGGGTGCCGACGATGAGGCCGATGGCGATGCGGTAGTAGCCAAAGATCTGGAGGCCGTGGGACTGGAGGTAGGTGACGAGCCATTTCACGGCGAAGGCGGCGGAGATCGTGGCAGCGAGGATACCGACGGCGAGGGGGGCGGGGCCGTAGGTGTCCCACATTAGCTGGGATCCGCCGAACCATGCCTCGTAGGCCGCGCCAGCCCCGTCGATTCCCCAGATGGCTTTTTTGGCGGTGGCGGCGGTGAGGGTGAGGACGCCTAACAGGAAGGAGTATTCGACAGCGGATTTCACCGAGAGGCCGACGATCAGGCCGCCGCAGATCGTCATCAGCGAGCGGGAGGTGCCGGGCCACATGGCGATGCATTGCAGGAGTCCGATGAAAAGGGCGGACTGCCAGGCGAGCTTGAGGATGTCGCGTCCGTTGCCGCGCGGGGGATTTTTGCGGCGGTAATTCACCGTCCAGAGGATGCCGAAGCCGCCTACGATCCATGCGAAGATAACGGGCCACATACCAAACAGTTTTTCCTCGATGATGTCGTTTAGAAGTAGGCCTAGCACGGCGGCGGGGAGGAAACCGGCGAGGATGGCGATGGCGAGTTTGAGACCCTCGGGATCGCGGCCAAGGATACCCATGAGCATTTTCAGGACATGTTTGTAGTATAGGCCGAGGACGGCGAGGATAGCTCCGCCTTGGATGCAGATGGCAAAGGTGTCGGCAGCGAGTTTGTCGATTTCCGTAAGGGTGCCGATGCCCATGAGGCGCTGGGCGACGATGAGGTGGCCGGTCGAGCTGACGGGGAGATATTCGGTGATGCCTTCGATAAGGCCGAGGAGGATGGCTTGCCAGATTTCCATAGGGTGATTTTTACGCGGATGCTGGAGGCGGACGCGGCGGAGGGCAAGACAAGGAATAGGGGATTGGCGTTTGAATAATCCGCGATGGGTGCGAGTATCTGTGCGGGACAACAATGAAGGAAAGGTATTTGAAAATAGTGAGGCAGTCCTTTCGGATGTTGCGTCATAAGCGGATGCGGGACAGGCCGTGGTGGAAGAAGCTGACGAAGCCTTTGATGGACAGACATCTCTGGGTGCCGTGTCGGGATACGGTGGCTACGGGATTGTCCATCGGTATGTTTTTTTCGATGATCCTGTTCCTGCCCTTCCAGATGATCTTCGCGGCGGTGCTGGCGATGCGGTTCAGGGTGAATGTGCCCTTCGCGATGGCGGCTTGCTGGGTATCTAATATTTTCACGAACGTGCCGATCGGAGTGGCACAGGTCTGGCTTGGGGCATGGATGCGCGACGCTCTCGGATTTCCAATGCCCGGATTCCTGTCCAAGGTGTATTTCAAAATCCCGGAGATCGGCGAGGTGAACGCGGCGAGCTTTTTTCTCGGCATGATGGTCTCTGCCGTGATTCTTGCGATTCTGGCGTTTCCCATCGTGCACCTTTTCTCCGCCATCATGCCGCATCATCTGCCGGTGAGGAAATTAATCCCGCTGCGGGCAAGCAAAGGCGAGGCGTGAGGGTTTTTTGTTCGACAGGGGGCGGGTGGCGGGCGCTCCATTCGGGCGGTTATGATTCCGAACGTCCTCGCAGAAAGATACTCGTCCCCGGCAATGAATGGCATCTGGTCCGCGGAAGGGCGGATCGTGTTGGAGAGGGAGTATTGGATCGCGGTGATGAAGGCGCAGCGGGATCTGGGGCTGGAGATTTCCGGGGAGGCGATCGCGGCGTATGAGGCGGTGAAGTCGCAGGTGGATATCGGCTCGATCATGGCGCGGGAGCGGGTGACGCGGCATGATGTGAAGGCGCGGATCGAGGAGTTCAACGGGCTGGCCGGTTTCGAGGAAATCCACAAAGGGCTGACCTCGCGCGACCTCACCGAGAACGTCGAGCAGCTCCAGGTTTTCCGCGGGCTCTTGCTGGTGCGGGACAAGACCGTGGCCGCGCTGCGCGGGATGCGGGAGCGGGCGGAGCAATGGGATGATGTGGTGCTGACAGCACGGACGCATAATGTGGCGGCGCAGCCGACAACCTTGGGGAAACGGATTGCGATGTTTGGCGAGGAGCTGCTTTCCGGTTTCATGATGCTGGAGGATGTGATCGCGGGTTACGCGGTGCGTGGGCTGAAGGGGGCGGTGGGGACACAAATGGATCAGCTTTCCCTGTTTGGAGGAGATGCGGCGAAGGTCGCTGAGCTGGAGGGTAGGATCGTGGCGCACCTCGGCATTCCGCAGCAGTGGCGGAATGTGGGGCAGGTGTATCCGCGTTCGCTGGATCTGCGTGTGGTTTCGGTTTTGACGGAGCTTGCCAGCGGGCCCTCGTCGTTCTGTAAGACCCTGCGGCTGATGGCAGGGCATGAGACGGCGAGCGAAGGATTTGCCGCGGGACAGACGGGTTCGAGCGCGATGCCGCACAAGATGAACTCGCGCTCCTGTGAGCGGGTGAACGGTTTCCATGTGATCCTCAAAGGCTATCTCGCGATGGCTGCGGGACTGGCCGGCGACCAGTGGAATGAGGGCGATGTGAGCTGCTCGGTGGTGCGCCGCGTGATGCTGCCCGATGCGTTCTACGCGATCGACGGGATGTTCGAGACCTATCTCACGATTCTCGGCCAGATGGACGCCTACGAGGCGGTGATCGCCGCCGAGACGGCGCGCTACCTGCCTTTCCTGATGACCACCACCGTGATGATGGAGGCGGTGAAACGCGGGGTAGGTCGGGAAACAGCGCACAAGGTCATCAAAGAGCACGCCGTGGCAACTGTCGCGGATCTGCGCACGGGGGCGGTGGAGAAAAACAATCTGTTAGACCGCTTGGCCGAGGACGGAAGGCTCGGGCTTTCCCACGAGGAGTTGGGCGAGATCCTGCGGAAGGGCGACCAAGAGGTCGGCGCGGCGAAGGAGCAGGTGAGATATTTCTCCGGGGAAGTCGCTAAGCTGGAGGAGAAATGGCCGGAAGCGGCGGGGTATGTGCCGGGGGGGATTTTGTGAGTTGTGGCGCACCACAACGATTCTGATGCGGTCGGGGAAGTTGATTCATTCTACGGTTCGGAAATTTAGGAACGCCTTCATTTCTGCGAACGAGATGTCTTCGATCTGGCCTGTTTCCATTTTCGTGAAAGCGTTGGGCGACTTCCTCGTCGTTCACGTCGTAAACCCTTGGCGATGGAGAGCTGCTCTCTCGTTCGGAAAGGCCGTTTTTTCCCTGCGTATGACTGCGGTTTTGTCGGATTCCCTCACCGTGAGGGAGGCTAAGGTGGTGATGATAGAGCTGCCTCGTGCATCGGCGGGGTCGTCGATTTTCAGGGGAAACCTTTTGGACGCGATGCATGAAATCGCGCATGGATTGGCGATTTGATCAAGGGGAATAGCGACCAACGGGGGTTCTTGGTAACGGGCGGCGACCGAAGATCGCCGCCACGGATCGCCGCCACGGTTCAACCACCCGTGCGGGGCGGGCCTTTTTTCTTGGGGGTTTCCGGGGTGACGTTGCGCAATCCGCCGGATTTGCCGCGCTGTTGCTGGAGTTTCTGCATTTCCGCCTGTTTCTCGGCCATGCGCTGGACCCATGATTTTTTGCCGCCGTCCTTGCGGGCGACGAGTTCGGGTTCGGGGATCTTGTTCATGAGCCATGTCTGGCCGATGGAGAAGATATTCTGGGTAGTCCAGTAGAGGGCGAGGGCGGAGGCGTAGTTGTAGCAGAAGAAGAAGAACATCAGCGGCATCATCATCATGATGCGTTGCTGCATCTTGTCGCCGGTCTTGGGCATCATGGCCATCTGGATCACGCTGGTGCCGGCCATGACGACGGGGAGGATGTTGATGGGGATGCCCGCAAGATAGGTGAGGGTGTCGGGCTGGGAAAGATCGTCCACCCAGAGGAAGGGCTGGTTGCGGAGTTCGACGGCGTATTCAAGCATACGAAAGAAGCCAAAGAAAATGGGGATCTGGATGAACATCGGGAGGCAACCGCCAAGGGGATTGATGCCATATTTTCGGTAGAGTCCCATCATCTCGGTGTTGAGCTTGTTGGGGTCATCGGCGTATTTTTCTTTTAGCTCCGCCATTTTCGGCTGGAGCTTCGACATACGTTTCATCGTGTGGGTCGATTTCGCATGAAGCGGCCAGATGAAGATACGGACGATGATGGTCAGGAAGATGATGGCGAGGCCCCAAGACTGCTCGGTGGAGAGTTTGTCGAGGCCGATGTGCAGGGTGTTGAGAAGCCAGTTGAGAGGGCGGGAGACGAAACCGAACCAGCCGTATTGCATCATGTCGCCCCAGCCATCTCCGGCGGCCTTGGTGTTCTCCAGCTTGCGGAGCATGGTGTTCGCCTTGGGGCCGGTGAAGATGCGGTATTTGAGGGTGAGCGGGGTGTCGGTTGTGAGGTTGACGGATGGAAGGGAAATGGCGGCGCGGACGGCGGATACGGCCTTGTCGTTTGCCTTGAGCACCACTTGTTTCGGTTTTCCCCAGACGCGGGTGGCGGCGGGTTTCTCTGGGCGGATCACTGTGGAGAAGAACTGGTCGGTCACGCCGGCGTATTTGACCTCCTCACCCAGATCGCTTCGGATGATTGATTTCTCGGAGGAGAACCAGCCACCGTTGAAAGCTGTAGCGGCCTCAAAGTGCATCTCGCCGCCCTCATACCAGAAGAAGCCGGTGTGGGTGGGGCGCTCGGCCTGATAGAGAGGCGCAGCGGAGCCGAGGAAAAGCCCGTATCCAGAAAGATCGAAATAGGCGGGGGTGGTGTTCTGGAATTCGAGGGTGAGGTTGAGGAAATAGGGAGCGCCGGGGATTGTTTCCGTCTCAAGGGTAAAGGTTTTCTTGGCGACGATACCGCTGGGCAGTTTTGCGATGTACACCGCTGTCTTGCCGGAGACGGAGAGATCCTGCATGTAGGCGAAAGGCGTGGTGTCGAGGGCTTCCTTGGAATCCACAAATCCCGCGATGGGGCCGGAACCGTGAAGGTTGATACGAACGCGGGATGTTTCCCCGACGTTTTTCTGATCCTTGAGTTCCGCATGTTTAATGCCGGCACCTATGTTAGTGAGCGTGAAGACGACCTTTTCGTTTTCCAGAATGATGAGCTCTTCTTCGGTGGGTGGCGGCGGGCTCTCTACACTGAGTTCCGCAGGAGCTTGGCCTTCCACGAGCGCGGGGCTATCGTTGGTGGGCGGCTTGACGGGCGGCACTGGTGGGTTTTGCGAGGAGAAATAGATGTTGAGGGCGATCAGGACTCCGCAGAGCGCGAGGACTATCCAGGTTTTACGGTCGTACATGGTATCGGAAAGGGATGGGTATGGGTCGCTTGGAAAGGCGAATCGGACGGGGGCTGCTTAGGCTTTGGAGAGCTGGCGGTCAATGGTCAAGAGACGCGGATGCGGCTTAAGGCATCAGCTTCAGTCGGTAGCATTGACGGAGCCAGTCGGCCTCAAGGTCGGCGTTGGATGCTTGAGCCGCACCGGGGCGGGCGATGGTGACGATGTATCGTTTCGGATCGGAGAGGGCTGGAGCGTGTGCCTGAAGGTAAGAGCGGAGGCGTCGGCGGATGAGGTTGCGGTCGTGAGCTTTTTTTGCGGCGCGCTTGCTGGTGACGAAGGCGGCCCGCAGGGAGGGCAGCGTGGGATCGGCCAAGGTGCTGACAATGACAAACCGGCCTGCTTTCGCGTGGCCGGTTTTTCGGATGCGGAGAAAATCCGCGTGATGGGTGACGCTGCACTTTCTCGGGAACCTCATGGGGAATCCTCGTATGGAGTGAGCGGCTGGGGCGAGGGGTGGAGAACCCGCGCTCTGGATCAGGTGCCGTGTTGCGTGATGTGGCGCTTGAAGTGAAGCTCGGCTCCCTTGGGAATCAGGCGCTTGCGGCCTTTCTGGCGGCGGCGTTTGATGCAGTCGCGGCCGGCTTTTGTGGCCATGCGTGCGCGGAAACCGTGCTGCTGCTTGCGGGTGCGTTTGGTCGGCTGAT
This sequence comes from Prosthecobacter debontii, assembly GCA_945869855.1. Lineage (GTDB taxonomy): Bacteria > Verrucomicrobiota > Verrucomicrobiia > Verrucomicrobiales > Akkermansiaceae > Luteolibacter. The sequence continues at coordinate 15,801 of CAMBQC010000024.1, read as the reverse complement.
AGGTACGGAAGCTCATGGCGTAATCGTGTTAGTAAATCGCGTCCTGCTTGGCCGCGGGGGCGAGACTTTAGGAAGTTGGGTGGGCTTGTCAATGCAGCAGTGCACTGATTTTGTAAATAAATTGCGCCTTGTCGGTGGGTGTTGTGCTTGGTTGCCTGTTAGCACTTATGGCCGCTCCGCAAAACACGATCGCACTGGTGTATGACTACGATCAGACGCTGAGCCCGAGATACATGCAGGACGACGTGGTGTTTCCGAAGTTTGGGATCGATCCGGCGCAGTTCTGGAAAAAATGCAACAGCCTTGTCCAAGACCAGAAGTGGGACGGCGAGCTGGCCTACATGAAATGCCTGCTCGACTACCTCGGGATGGACCGCGTGACGAACGCGATGCTCACACAACTCGGCGCGGGGCTGAGTTTTTTCCCGGGTCTGCCCGAGCTTTTCGAGGCCCTGCCCAAGGCGTCGCTGAGGCCGGAGCACGAGCTGGCTGGAATCAAGGTGGAGCATTACATCATTTCCTCGGGACTGAAGGCGCTGCTCGACGGCTCGCGGCTCAAGCCCTATGTAAAGGAAATGTTCGGCTGCGAGTTCGGCGAGGACGCGGAGGGCTTGATCAGTTTCCCGAAACGAGTGATCTCGCACACCACGAAGACCCAGTTCCTTTTCCGCATCAACAAGGGCATGCTGCGCTACGACCAGGACGTGAACGACCACATGCCGGCCGACCAGCGCCCGATCCCCTTCGAGAACATGGTCTATGTCGGCGACGGGCCGACGGATGTGCCATGCTTCACGGTGGTGAATCGCAACGGCGGCCATGGCATCGCTGTTTACAATCCCGAGGACAAGACCGGGCGTTCGTTTCGGAAATGCTTCGATCTCTGCACCCACGCGGGACGGGTGAAACACATCGCGCCGGCGGATTACCGCGAGGGTTCCCACCTCTGGCTATTGCTTTCCCAGATGGTCACCGAAACGGCGGATCGCATCTTGCGCCGCCGCATCGAGGAACGGGACAATGCCACCGTCGCCGCGCCGACATTCTAGTCGGTCATTTTATTTTCTTCGTGATCTGCTTTCTGAAAAGCGGCAAAAACTCCTTTTCAATGTGGGCATGCGCGGCGGCGAGACCATCGGCGCGGTAGATTTCACCGATTTTTGCCTCGACGCTTGTCGGGTTTCCGAAGGCGCTGAGGAACTCGTTGGAGGTGAGATGGGTGAACCAGACGCCGTCCATGCAGCCGCGCTCGCTGAGCACAAATTCGCGGGCGAAAAGTGCGAGTATGGCATCGCCGATCCATGCGGCTTCGCGTTCGATTTTTAGGGCTTCGTTGCGGGTCACTCGAGAATCCTGTGGCTAGTGAAGGGGGTGGGCGAGTCTTTCCAGACGCTCGCGGGTGATTCTTTCACGCAGACGATCCTCCGATTCAGTGTCCCAGTAACCGGGCTGCAGCTCAAGGAAGACCGAGGTGTAGGGAAGTGCGGTCGGTGTACGGATCACCAGCACGTCGTAACTTTGGTTGACAGATTCCAAAAGGGTGATGAGCGATTGCTGGTCGAGTTCGGTCGGTTCGTGGCCGTGCAGCGAAGCCATTATCCTCTCTCGCATGGAGTCGATGCCGGGGGCGAAATGATTTTCCACCGAGCGCATCTCGCGGGTCAGATAGATGTGGGGGCGGACATGCTGGGTTTGTTCGAGCGCGTTGAGGACGTAGTCCACGACCTCGGGCACTTCCGCATCGGAAACCACCTGGCGCATTCCCGGGCGGTTGTGGGCAGGAAACGAAGCCTCGGAAACCACGATCCAGTTCCGGTATCCAAGCTGGTTCACCTGATGGTTGACCGATCCTTTCCAATCCTTGGAATTTTCGAACGATCCGCAACCAACGCAAGCCATGATGGCAAGGCTGCTCAGGCTGAAAATTAGAGATTTCATGCGGTGGCGAATTACGGTCGCATGGCCGCGGTGTCAACGAGGAGGGAAGCACCGAGGCGTTTCACAGTTACAGGTCGCGGTGAGAGCCGTCGCAGAAAGGCGGGTTTTTCGACGCTTTGCACTGACAGAGGCTGACGGTGGATTTCTCGGAAATTTCCAGTTTTCTAGGTTGCAGTCCGGTGCCCTTGTGTGAGCCGTCACAAAAAGGACTATGACTGGTGCGCCCGCAAGAACACCACCAGTAGGTGCCGGGATCGAGCTCGATTTTAAATGACTTCTTCTCGGTCGGTATGGGTTCTTCGGGCATGGCTGTATGAACGATGGGCTCTATTAACGATGGGCAAAATCCAAGTCCTTCGACTTACCATCGGCCTGATCCACTTTGTCGGCAGAGGACGCAGAAATCGATAAACGATCCAGCTTCGGATAGCGATCCGGTGGGATCTCGTGGAGATAGGTCGCGCCGAGCCAGGCGAGAAGTAGTGCGGAGGAAGCGCCAACGAAGCTGCGGATGTTCATCGAAATGAATGGTTTTGTTAATGCGTTGCGCGGGAGTGTGCCAATTTTACCATGGTTAGCCAATTAAAATCGGTAAAATTGATATCTTTATAAACTGAACTATTTGGATCTTGCAGGACAGGGCAACTTCAAGGATCGAAAAGATATGATACTCTCTGCGGTGCTGTTCGATTTCGATGGGATTCTAGTCGATACCGAGTGGGCGATCTATCAGGCCTGGCTGCGGACATTCCAACGCCATGGGCATGACCTGCCGCTATCTCTTTACACACGCTGCATCGGTTCGGACTTTGACGCATGGTCACCGAAAGCGCACCTTGAAGATCTCACGAAACTCGGGATCGACTGGGAGGAGATGGACGCGGCACGGCAGGTGGAGATTCGGGCGGATTTGGAGAAAGAGGGGCCGATGGACGGGGTGCTGGAGTTATTGGGTGAGATTAAGGAGCGGGGTATCCTGCAGGCGGTGGTTTCCAGTTCCTCTCATGGGTGGGTGGATGGCTGGTTGGAAAAGCTGGAACTCCGGAATTTTTTCGCGCATGTCATCTGCAGGGGGGACGCACCGCGGATCAAGCCTGCTCCGGATCTTTATGTAGCTGCTGCCGGGAGACTGGGGGTTGCGCCGGGCGGTTGCCTAGTGATCGAGGATTCGCACAACGGACTGCTCGCAGCCCATGCGGCTGGGATGAGGACATGGATTGTACCGAACCGTGTGACGGCGGGGCTAGATTTTTCCCTGGCGGAAAAAGTCGTCGGGAATTTCCACATACTCCGTGAAGAACTTTCGGGAAACTAAAGCCCTGCGGGATGACGCATCACATGGCCCTTGCCGGGGCGCGTCTGGGTGAGCCAGCGCGGTCCGGAGCGATCAGCTCCCCAGCCGGTATCTAAGCGTAGCCCCGCGACGGTCATGAAAACATGGCCTCTGCGGACATAAACGGTGATCCAGTCGCCTTCGCCTTTTTTGCCGTAGTTAAAATATCCGCTCGAGGTTATGGAACCCTTGAGTAATCCCGCCTCGCGCAGGACGTAGGAAACCGTTCCCGAGCAATCGTATCCGCTATCGTGATCGTCGGCGTGGCCGCCGCCCCATTTGTAGGGCTTGGATTGCAGGCGGTTGCCGGCCGCGATCGCTTTTTTCACGGCGGCGGGAGCGCTTTTTGGTGCGTAAGCGACGCCGTTTTTGATCATCGCCGTGCGACCATGCTCGAACCGGTATGATACCGGATGCTTCGCCTTCACTTGGTTGGAACAGGAAGAGAAACACGCGGTCAGTGGTAGGATGAGCGCGAGGATGCAAAATCGTTTCATAGGCAGGAGGATACTTAATTTCATAAAGAAACCCAAACTGTTTTTATCAGTGAATTTAATCCAATTTTCCGACTTCGGCGGCGAATGCGCGGATCGCCACCGCGCGGTGGCTCAGGGTTGATTTCACAGCGGCCCCCAGATCGGCCATGGTGTAGGAATGGCCTGTGGGGATAAAAAGCGGGTCGTATCCGAAGCCGCCGTTGCCTGAGGGTGATTCCGCGATGCGTCCCTCGACGGTTCCGGTGAAAACGGCTTTTTCCTCGCCATCCTTAGCGAGCACCAGCGTGCAGCGGAAACGGGCGGAGCGTATCTCTTTACCCGCCATCTCCCTCATCAGCCGCTCGTTGTTTTTCGCGTGGTTCCCTTCCTCTCCGTCGTAGCTGGATGACCACACGCCGGGCGCGCCACCGAGAGCGTCCACCTCCAGACCAGAATCATCCGCGAGCACCCACCCCTTGATCCGTCGGCTGATACCGAGTGCCTTGAGCCGGGCGTTTTCCAGGAAGGTAGTTCCGGTTTCCTCGATCTCGGGTAGATCGGGAAATGAGGTAACATCAAGCACCTCGAAGCGGTCGCCGAGGATGTGCCGGATCTCCTCTGTCTTGTGGGCGTTCCTCGTAGCTAGGATCAGGAGCGGCTGTATCGGCATGGAGATGGATTTCGCTGTTTTTCGCGATTTGCCAAGAAATTTAGAATAAATGCCTCCTGAAAGGCGTTTACAGCCATGATGAAAGCAATCACCCACCTAGCCCTTGTGACATGCAGTGTCGCCGCCCTCGTTTCCACCGCGTTCGCGAAAGCCCCCGAAGGGTGGCAGACTGATGTAGATGCCGCCATCGCGCTGGCGAAAAAGGAAGGTAAGTCGGTGATGCTTGAGTTCACTGGCTCCGACTGGTGCCCGCCCTGCATTATGATGGGGAAAAAGGTTTTCTCGAAAGAGGAGTTCGTGAAAGCGGCTTCCAAGGATTTCGTCCTCGTCCACCTCGATTTCCCGAGGGCCGACAAGGAACTCGCCGAGAAAAACCAGCCCTACGCCGACAAGTATGTGATCGAGGGTTTTCCGACGGTGATCCTGCTCGACGGGGAAGGTAAGGAGTTCGAGCGCTTCTTCGCTTCCGAATATCCCGATGTGGAGCCATTCCTCGCGCACCTCAAGGAAGCTTTGGCGAAAAAGGAACTTGATTGAATCCGCCAACCGCAGACCATCCAAAAATTATGAAGCGTTTCCTCATCACCGTCGCCTCCCTCGTGGCCTTTGCCACCGCATCGATGGCCGCCGAGTCCGGCTGGCTGCACGATTACGAAGCCGCCAAGAAGCAGGCCAAGGAAGAGAATAAGCCGATCCTAATCAATTTCACCGGCACCGACTGGTGCGGCTGGTGCATCAAGATCGAGAAGGAGATTTTCTCCAAGGACGAGTTCAAGGCCTACGCGAAGGAAAACCTGATCCTAATGGAGGTCGACTTCCCGGAGAAGAAAAAGCAAACCGGCGAGGTGAAAGCCCAGAACAAGAAGCTCGATAAAGAATTCAAGATCGAAGGCTACCCGACGATTTTCCTGATCGATGCCGAGGGCAAGAAGCTCTCCGAGGACATCGGATACCGCGAGGGCGGCGCGCAAGCTTACGTGGATCACCTCAAGGAATTGCTTGCCAAGAAAAAGGAATAGTCCTTCCCCTCTTTTCCCCAACCCTGCCCCGCAAATCCGCGAGGCAGGGTTTTTCTTTTCATCCGCGCGGGCACCCGTCACTTTCCCCGCCCACCTCCGACCATGTCCGAAACACGCAAACCTTTTCCCTTCGATGAGTTCGAGCCCAAGTGGCAATTACGCTGGGACTCCGAAAAAACCTTCCGCACACCGAATCCGGGCGAGGAGGGCTTTGATGCCTCGAAGCCGAAATACTACGTGCTCGATATGTTTCCGTATCCCAGCGGCGCAGGCCTTCACGTCGGCCACCCGGAGGGCTACACGGCCACCGACATCATAGGCCGCTACAAGCGGATGAAGGGCTTCAACGTCCTCCATCCGATGGGCTACGATTCCTTCGGTCTACCCGCCGAACAATACGCGATCAAGACCGGCCAGCATCCCGCGATCACCACCGCCGCGAACATCGAGAACTTCCGCCGCCAGTTGAAATCACTCGGTTTCGGCTACGACTGGGATCGCGAGATCGCCACCACCGATCCCGGATACGTGCGCTGGACGCAGTGGATTTTCCTCCAGATCTACAACTCGTATTTCTGCGAGGAAACGAACACCGCCCGCCCGGTTTCCGAGCTGGAAACAAAAGGCTGGAACCGCGATGAGATCGACAACGTCCGCCTCGCCTTCGTGGCCGATACGCCCGTCTGGTGGTCGCCGGATCTCGGCACTGTCCTCGCCAACGAGGAGGTCGAGGAATGGAAATCCAAAGGTCACACGGTCGAGCGCCGGCCGCTGCGTCAATGGATGCTGCGCATCACGAAATACGCCCAGCGCCTCATCGACGAACTCGACACGCTCGACTGGCCGGAAGGGATCAAGCTGCTGCAGAAGAATTGGATCGGGCGCAGCGAAGGGGCGGAGGTGAAGTTTCAAATTTTAAATTTCAACTCTCAAGTGGAAGTGTTCACGACGCGTCCTGACACCCTCTTCGGAGCTACCTACATGGTGCTGGCTCCTGAACATCCTTTCGTTTCCGAAATCACCACCGCCGCACAAATGCTAGCCGTGGAAGATTACCAGAAGGCTATTTCTTCGAAATCCGATCTGGATCGCGGCGATCTGAACAAGGACAAGTCCGGGGTTTTCACCGGCGCTTTCGGCATCAATCCTGTCAACGGCGAGCAGATCCCGATCTGGATCGCGGACTACGTGATGATGGGCTACGGCACCGGCGCGATCATGGCGGTGCCGGCGCATGATGAGAGGGATTTTGAGTTTGCGGAAAAGTTCGCTCTTCCTGTTTTACAGGTCGTCCAGCCGACCAACGATGCGGATTGGAAAGGTTACACGGAGCATGGCATCGCCGTGAACTCTGGCTTCCTCGACGGCCTGCCCACCGCCGAAGCGAAGGCGAAGATGATCGATTGGCTGGAGTCGAACGGCAAAGGCAAGCGCCGTGTCCAGTTTAAGCTCCGCGACTGGCTGTTTTCCCGCCAACGCTACTGGGGCGAGCCGTTTCCGATTGTTTGGAAAGACGGCAAGCATCAGGCCATCCCGGACAGCGAGCTTCCGCTGCTTGCGCCGCCATTGGATGACTACAAGCCCTCCGGTTCGCCGGAACCCATCCTCTCAAAAGCGCGCGGCTGGGTGGAACTGCCTGATGGCTCCGTCCGCGAGACAAACACGATGCCGCAGTGGGCGGGCTCCTGCTGGTATTACCTCCGCTACTGCGATCCTAGTAATTCGAACAGGTTCATTTCCCGTGAGGCGGAGGAGTACTGGTCTTCCAATCATCAATCATCAATCCTCAATCCTCAATCAGGAATGGTCGATCTCTACGTCGGCGGCACCGAACATGCCGTTCTGCATCTCCTTTACGCGCGGTTCTGGCACAAGCTGTTGTTCGATCTCGGCCATGTCCGCACGCCAGAGCCGTTCCAGAAGCTGGTGAATCAAGGCCTCATCATGGGTGAGGACGGGCAGAAGATGTCGAAATCGCGCGGCAACGTGGTGAATCCAGATGATGTCGTCTCCGCATACGGCGCGGATTCCCTGCGCCTCTATGAGATGTTCATGGGGCCGCTTGAGCAGGTGAAACCCTGGCAGATGAAGGGCGTGGAGGGCGTTTCCCGTTTTCTTGCCCGGGTGTGGAGACTTTCTATTACCGAAGAAGGCGGCGTTTCTCCGAAAATTCAGGATACGGAGTGTGCCGACAAGGAGCTGATCCGCGTCATCAACGAGACCATCAAGAAAGTCGGCGAGGATATCGAGAAGCTCAGTTTCAACACCGCGATCTCGCAGATGATGATCTGCACGAACGCTTTCACCCAGGCGGAGTTCGTGCCGAAGGCAGAGTTCATCCGATTCCTCGCGCTTTTGAATCCCTTCGCTCCACACATTACCGAGGAGATCCATGAGCGGCTCGGCGGGCGTGCTCTACTTTCTGAAATGGAGTGGCCGACCTATGATGAGCAGGCGCTTATCCGCACCGAGTGCGAGCTGGTCGTGCAGGTCAACGGCAAGCTCCGCGACCGGATTTGGATGGCGATGGACGCGCCCGAGGAAGCAGCCAAGGAACTTGTTTTAGCCGCCCCAAAAATCAAGGAGCACATTGACGGTAAAACAATACGCAAGGTGATCTACGTGCCCGGCAAGATTTTGAATCTAGTTGCGAACTGAAGCCTGCTACCCGTGGTGTAGCAGGATTGAATTCGCGGCGAAATGATCGGAAAGAATGTCGGAAACAACCACGATAGGCGTGCCGGTGCGGACGAGGTCGAGTTTGCGCAGATGTTCGGTCGCACGCTGGACGGTTTCCTCAATGTTCGCTGCGTAGGGCATGCGGAAAGCACGAATGCCGCGGGTCAGTGAGAGCTGGCGGCACACCGCTTCCTTGGGCGTGAATGCGTAGAACGCACTTGTCCGGGGGCGCATCATAGCGATCTGGTTCGCCAATATCCCGCGCCGGGTGAGGACGACGAGGCGGGCATCCGGCAGTGAGTCCACCAGGGTGACTGCGGCGCGGGCGGTCTTTTGTCGCTCGTCGCTGAGGATGACATTCTGACCGAAGCCGTGGCCACCCGAGCGCTCGATGCGGGAGGCGATGCGCACCAGCGCCTCAACGCAACGCTCGGGGTAGCGGCCGACCGATGTCTCGCCGGAAAGCATCAGGCAATCCGCCTCCTCGTAGGCGGCGTTCATGACATCCGTGACCTCTGCGCGGGTGGGGGTGGGATTGGTGATCATCGATTCCAGGAGCTGGGTGGCGACGATCACGCGCTTCCCGAGTTCATGGCAGCGCTTCACGATGCGGCGCTGAAGGATGGGGAGATCCTCGAAATCCACCTCGATTCCCAGGTCGCCGCGGGCGATCATGATCACATCCGCCGTGCGGATGATGGAGTCGATATTACGAACAGCCTCCTGGTCCTCGATTTTCGCCACAATCTGTGATTCCCCGCCGAGACCTTCCATTGCGTGGCGGAGTTCGTTCACGTGGGCGGCATCGCGGACGAAGGAGCCGGCGATGTAGTCCGCCCCGCATTCTACGGCGAGTGCCAGATCCTTGTGATCTTTTTCCGTGAGTGCCGGAAGATTGAGGCGCACGCCGGGGAGATTGATATGGCGGCGTGAGCCCATCGTGCCGGGTGTGAGGACGTTGCAGATTACGCGATCCTCCTCCACTTTCTCGATGCGCATGAGCAGGGCGCCGTTGTCCACCACAAGGGTGTTGCCGGCTTTCACATCTCCCATCAGGCCGGGGTAGTTGACCGTGGTGGAGAGCGGGACGGAGGCTTTGGTACCCTCACGGCGGAATTCCACCTTGTCGCCCTCTTTCAGGTCGTAGGCCTTTTCAAGTTCTCCGGTGCGGATGGATGGGCCGGTGAGATCGAAGAGGACGGCGATGTGGGCATTCCGTTTTTCCGACTCTGCACGGACGAACTTCGTCATTTGCGCCGCCCACTCATGCTTCGCATGGCTCATGTTTAGTCGGAAAACATTCACACCGCCGTCGATGAGGCGGCCGATCATTTCCTGTTCTTGGGTGGCGGGGCCGAGGGTGACGATTAGCTTCGTTTTGTGGGACATGGGGAAAGAAATTGAAAATTGGGGATTGAAAATTGGATATTCGGGAAAGAGCAGCGTGCGTGCCGCGCGGATGTTAGAAGGAATGGAGGCGGAGTCCGAAGGGGATGAAGCGTTCGAAATCCTTGAGATTCAGGGTTGATAGCGGAGCTTCGGAAATGATGGCACAGGCTGCGATCATGCAATCCGCATGTGAGCCGCGGCGACGGCCGGACTTGTTGAACAAAGCCGATGCGGTTTCGGCCATCGGCTTGGTGAAATCCAGGATAAGATCATCAAGCGCCGCCTCTGTGATCTTCATCTGATATTCCGCAATAGAGCCGTTACAGAATTCAGACCAGGCTTTGGTGGAGGCGGCGAAGTAGTTCCCCTTCCTCAGCCATGCGATCAGGGAGGCTCTCATTTCGGATCCGCTCAATCCAACTTCGACAAGAAGGTTTGTGTCCAAATGAATGGTCATTCCCACCAATATTTTTTAGCCAGTCTCTCCAGACGGATTTCCTCCTTCATGTTGTCGGCTTGTTCTTGGGTAATACCGTTTTCCTGCAACCATTCCATGGCCTGGATGGGAGTCATGCGGCAGGCTTTCATCGCCTCATCTTCTTTGAACTTACGAACCGCCCGGCGGATCACTTCGGATTTTGAAGTGTTCCATTTCGTCGCGAGCAATTCGAGCGCACCCAGTGTTACCTGATCCAGCGAAATGCTGCTACGCTTCAATGTGCTTGTTTGACTCACGTGATAATCGGATACCACATGAGCGATTTGGTCAAACCCAAAGCCGTCCTCGCGAAAAGCAAACGCAGGGACAGGATGTCCCCGCGACGGACTGGGACGGCAAGTCCCAGCCACATTCGGATCACCCCTGCTCGAGCGTCTTCTCGGTGGCGGCGTCGAGGATAGCAAAGCGTTCTCGGTTGAGCGTCGGGTCCGAGCGGAAAATGAGGCGACCGGAGAGGGAGCGCTCGAGTTCCACGAGGACTTTCGCGTCCTCCCGCTTGAAGCGGTTGAGAACATCAGAGTTCACGATCACGATGATGTCGCCGACTTGGTCGCGATGGTTTTGGATTACCGTGTTTAAACGGCGCTGGATCTCGATGGACATGGTCATCGGGGTTTTGACGCGGCCACGGCCTTGGCAATACGGGCAGGGTTCATACATCGAATCGCGCAGGGATTCGTTGAGGCGCTGGCGTGTCATTTCCATGAGGCCGATGGCTGAGATCTGGAGGATCTGGGTCTTGGCCTTGTCCTTTTTGACACGGTCTTTCATCGCCTTGTAAACGGCCATCTGATCGCGGCGGTGGCGCATATCGATGAAGTCGACGACCACAAGTCCGCCGATGTTGCGGAGGCGGAGCTGGCGGGCGACCTCCTCGGCGGCCTCGACGTTGGTCTGCAGGATCATCTTGTCGACATCCTTGGAGCCGCGGTTGCGGCCGGTGTTCACGTCAACAGAGATGAGGGCTTCCGTTTCATCGATGACAATATAGCCGCCGCATTTCAGCCAAACTTGGCGGGAGAATGCCTCGTCGATCTGTTTCTGGATATTTACCCGCTCAAAGATGGGCTGCGAGGCGGTAGGCAGATGATGGATGCGGCGTTTCGCACGGCGGGAGATTTTCCCAGCGATCTCGCGGATCAGTTCGGTGGTTTCCGCGTCGTCGCAGAGCACCTGATCCACCTCTTCGGTGAGGAAATCGCGGGCGGTGCGCTCGATGAGGTTGGGTTCTTGGAAAATGCAGCAGGGAGCCGGGTTGTTCGCGCGGCGTTGGTCGATGTTGTCCCACTGCTCAAGGAGCATGGCGAGATCGCGGACGAAGTGTCGGGCGCGCGTGCCTTGGGCTACGGTGCGCATGATGATCCCCATACCCTCCGGGACGGAGAGTTTCTGGACGATTTGGCGGAGGCGCTGGCGCTCCTTCGGATCTTCGATTTTCCGTGAAATCCCGAACTGCTCGGTGAAGGGCATGAGGACGAGGTAACGTCCGGCTAGGGATATGTTAGTGGTCACGCGCGGTCCCTTAGTTCCGATGGGTCCCTTGGAAACCTGGATCACGATTTCCGATCCGATCGGGTAGATGTCAGGGATGTCCTTGGAGCTGATTTTTTTCTGAGCCTTTTTCCTACCCTCACGCTCAATTTCCTCGAGTCCTCCGTCTAGGGCGGCGGGGATGGCGTCCCAGAAGTGGAGGAACGCATTCTTATCGAGGCCGATGTCAACGAACATGGCTTTAAGGCCTTGCTCGATATTTTTCACGCGCCCCTTGAAGATGCCGCCTACGATATTCTGGTCGCCTTCTCGCTCCACGGTGTATTCCTCGAGGACACCGTCCTCAAGTAGTGCGACGCGGCGTTCGAGTTTCTCGACGTTGACGATGATGGTGTTGCCTTGCGATGGATCGGCGGCGCCGATGCCTAACATTCTTTTAATTTTCTGAATCACGTTTGTGGGTATTGGTTGGAAGTTGTGTTATGGTTTTCAATTTCCGGAAATTCGGGTCACTCGTTGATGGGGGTGGCGCGCGGGATCACTTGTCCCTCGCGGTCGATTTCCGGTGTGATGGTTGGTTGTGGATAGTTGGAGGCGGGCGTGAGGCCGAGGGGAGTGTCGGGAAGGACTTCACCGACCTCTTCACCGGTCTCGCCGAGTTCGTCGTCGGGGTTGGCGGCGGTGGTTTCGCCATTGGCGATTTCGGAAGCCTCGATGGAGGCGAGGACGTCCTTGAGGGGCTCAATGGCTTCGATACGATCGAGGTGTCCCTTGTATTCAGTCTGGGGCTTGAGCGGCAGGCGCATGCCGTTTTCCTTGGCGAAAAGCCCAGTATAGACCGTATTCACAAGTGGACCGCAGACGGCACCACCCGAGCCGCCGGCTTGGACGAGGATTACGACCGCGTAGCGCGGCTTGTCGAAGGGCGCAAAAGAGATGATCCAGGAGTTGTTGGATTTCTTGCCGTTGTCGGTGGTCTGTGAAGTTCCTGTTTTGGCGGCTACTACGATATCCTCCATACGGACTTTTCCGGCGGTGCCACCCGCTTCATTGACGGCTTTCCGCATGCCTTCGCGGATCAGGCTGAGGTCGGTTTCCTTGACGCCGGATTGCAGGAGATCGACCTCAAGTTTCGGGATGTCGGGAAAGAGGACTTTGCCATCGTCAGCGGTCACTTTCTTCACCAGACGCGGCTGGAAGTATTTTCCGCCGTTGGCAACTGTGGAAACCATGGCCGCCATCTGCAGCGGGGTGGCGAGCATATCACCCTGGCCGATGGACATCATGGCGGTGAGTGCGGGCGTCATCACCGCGCCGGGGCGTGCGGCACGCCATGAGCGGGAGCCGGGGAGGATACCGGTATCCTCATTGGGAAGCTCGACTCCGGTTTTCTTGCCGAAGCCGACCATTGAGCAGCCTTCCACCATCGCCTTCCAGCCCATGGCATTCGCCATCTTGTTAAAATACGGGTTGCAGGATTGTTGGATCGCCTCGGGCAGGCGCAGCGAGCCGTGGCGCCCACCGCTTTTGTTGTAGAGCCAGCAGCCGATCTTATGGTTGCCAAACGGGACGAAGCCATCGCAGGAAAACGTGCGGCCCGCGATGCCCTGCAGCGCGCCGGCGATGGCGGTGGGGACTTTCATGGTAGAACCGGGTTCGAAGGGTGCGATGGTGCGGTTGGTGAAAGGGGAGAGCTGTGTGTTTGCTTCGTATTCGATCAGTTTCTCGCGGGAGATGGAGGGGATAAAAGCATTCGGATCGTAATCCGGAACAGAGGCCATCGCCAACACCTCGCCGTTATTGACATTCATTACAACCCCTGCGGCGCGTCCCGCACGGCGCAGAGTATTTTCTAACAGGTATTGGACACGGGCATCGATGGAGAGTTGAACGCGCGCCCCAGTTCCCGGCTTGGTGTAATCGAGTATGCCGACGGTGCGGCCTTTCTCATCCTTTAGGATGGTCTTGCTGCCTTCGGGACCGCGCAGGTGTTCGTCCATGGTGGCTTCTATGCCGGCGATGCCCTTTTCATCGCCGATGTAGTGATCGAAGGAGCGTTTCTCTGCGGAGGAGATATCGCCTTTTTCCCACTGCTTGAGATATCCGAGGACATGGGATGCTAGCGAACCGTAAGTGTATTGGCGTTGGGGGCGGATGCTGAGCGTGACGCCGGGGAACTCCAGGTTGTGTTCCGCTAGGCGGGCGAAATCCTCGTAGGTGAGATCCGTGCGATAGGTGAAAGGAACGAGGCCGCCGTGGGTGAGGTAATGCGTACGAAGCGCCGAGGCATTGTAGTTTTTTGCGAGGCCGATTTCTTGCAGGGGCTTGATCGTCCATTCGTTTATGATCGCGACTATATCCTTCTCTTTCTTTGCTCGCGGCAACCCGCCCTGCATCGTGAGGCGGTCGAGCGTGGGCGTATCCGCGTTCTGTAGGCGGTAAACTCGAGTAATCTCTTCGAGATCAAAGGAAACCACGTAGTTACGAAGGTTGCGGGCGATGGGAATGCCGTTGCGGTCGGTGATCTCGCCGCGGATGCCGGGTTCGCGGACGGTGACGGTACGGTTCCCGGGAACGAGAGCCTGGAATTCCTCTTGTCGCTCGATCTGGAACTCATGAAGGCGCGACAACAGGGTGCCGAAGCCAACAAGAATTAGGGCCGTAAGCAGGTAGATTCGAAATCGGAAGTGGGGTTCCACGGTTCAGAAGGATCGGCGTTTGTTTTTCCCCGCCTCGGGATAGAGGGAGTGGTCGAAAACCATGGCAAGGCGGTAGAGAAGCCAGAATACAAGAGGTGAAAAAAGCATGGTTAGCAGTGCTGTGTAGGACATGAGGCGCAGGATGGACCGGCTCATTACGAAATCCCCGCGCACGAAGGAGATGAGCGCGTAGTCGGCAGCGAGGTAGAGGAAAGTGGCAACGCCGGAGAGGAGCGCCGAGAACTGCCATTTCCCTTTCCGGAATAGGGGGCTCAAACCTTGCATGAGAAAGCCCATTCCCGCGAAAAGCAGGATGGAGTATCCGAAGCGCAGCGATTCGGTGGGATGGGTGTAAATTTCGGGATCAACCAGCATGGGCGCCAGCGAACAGTGGGCGTCCCAGAGGATACCGCCGATGAAAGCTAACAGCAGCATGGTCGGCGTTGCGACGGATACCGCGGCGCAGAGGAAAACCAGGTGGACGATCAGGATGCGGGCATGGCTAAGACCGGTGAACGCAGGCACGAATTGCTGCACCAGGAAGGCGGCGAGCAGAAGGAAAACGGCGCTGAAGTTGAAGCGTAGCAAGGTGGTGGGTTTCAATGGTTCTCGGAAAGTACTACAAAAACCGTACTCAGTTCACTCAGATCCACGGCGGGTCTGACCAGGGCTTCGGAGTCAAGTGAGCCTCTTTCAACCGAAATGAGGGTTCCAACTAGGATATTGGGTTGAAAGATTCCGCCGCGGCCGGTAGTGAACACGCGCTGGCCAGGTTGGAGGGATGCGTTTTTCGAAAGGAAGCGGAGGCGGAGTGTGGGGTTATTGTCAAACTCGCCCCGCTGACCGCTGAGGATACCCACCTCCGGCGAACCCTCAATGCGGACAGAGACTTGGCATTTCTCATCCGTGACAAGTAGGACGGAGGAACGGTTTTTGAACGGGCGGTCGATGAGGCCGACGAGACCGTCGTTGGAAAGGACGGACAGCTGAATGCCGATGCCGCGATTTTCGCCCGCGTCGATTTCCACCGTCTGCCACCATGTGGTGGGATGGCGGCGGATGACACTCGCAGCAACAACATCAAAGCGCGTGGCTTTTTTGAAATCTAGGGCGTGGCGCAGTTCGGCGTTTTCGAGCTCCAGTTCCTTGAAGCGGGACTCGATGATGCGCAGCCTGCCGATCTCGCCTCGGATGGTGGAAAGCTCCGCCTCCAGCTCCTTTGAATGTTTTGTTTCTCGGATAAGGTTACGGGTTTTCGTTTCCAGTGAGGAACCCGATTTCAGGGTGGGCGAGATCGCCTTAAAATAGGCGACTTGGATCTCCCGCACAACCGGCTCACTGCGGGTGAGCGCCCACATAGCTCCCGCGAGGAACAGCAGCAAAGCGATTAGGTTTAGAGGTTTCATGGCCGATGGAGTCTCCGATTAGCGGAGTTCCGGGGCTCAGCGGTCCGTATTGGTGACGCGCTTCAGGAGGGCGAGCTCTTGTAGCGCCTTGCCAGTGCCTTCTGCGACCGCGCTAAGGGGATCCTCGGCGACATGCACAGGTAAGCCAGTTTCTTCCCGGAGAAGACGGTCCAGCCCCTTGAGGAGGGCGCCGCCGCCGGCG
>CAMBQC010000023.1 GCA_945869855.1 Prosthecobacter debontii | reverse complement strand
AAAGTAGGGGATAGCGGTGAAAAGCAGGATGCCGCTGACCACAAGGCCGGTGGAGAGGGCGAGGGAGCGGAACAGGTTGCTGGCCGCGACGACACCGAGCATTTCCTGCGGACTCTTGCCTTTCAGCTCGCGCAGGAAGGCCTGGATCTCTCCGACGGTGGCGCGGGAATTGTCTCTCAGTTCGCGGAGGTCGGCCTTGCTGCTGGCCATCGCGGTGCGGGTTTCGGGGGGGGTGCTTTTCATCGTTGGGCGGGTTGTTTCTCGGGTTCGAGGATATGGATCAGGTCGCCGCCGGCCTCGCTGATGGCGGCGATCACAGGTTCGAAGATCTTGGCTTTCGCGTCGCGGTCCACTTTCAGGAAAACGTGGCGCTGTCCGGCGGGGGCGTCGCCGAGTACGGCGGAGAGTTTTGTGGCGATTTCCTCAGGGGAAATTTCCTTGCCGTCGAGGTAGGTCTTGGAACCGGTGTCGATGGCGACGCTGGCGCGCGCGGCGGGAGCCATCTCGACCTTGTCGAGCCGCGCGGGTTGCCACTGGATGTGGCTGTCGTCCTGCGCGCGGGCAAGGATGACGAAGAAGATGAGCAGCAGGAAAGCGATGTCGCCCATCGCGAAGGAAGGCACCGAGGCCGTGAGTTTTTTGCGCGGGAGTTTCATTTGATTTGGATGGTTCGCTCGCTTTCAAGCTCAAGGGTGAGGATGCCGCCCGCGCTATCGATGGCGCGAGAGACGCGGATCCAAGCGGGGTAGGGGGTGTCGGGCGCGCTTTTCACGACGACGATCCTGTCCTGTTCGCGGGTCTTTGTTTTTAGCTCGGCGGCGATGCGGCGGGTGAACTCCGGGAGCTGCAAAGGGCTGCCGTTCAGGACAATGCTGGAGGGCGTGATCGAGACCTCGAGGTTCTTGCTCTGGTCGCGCTCCTCGGATTTTTCCTCGGTCTTTGGTAAGGCTTGGGACATGCCGGTCTCAGGCTGCACGGCGGCACAGACCAGGAAAAAGATGATCAGCGTGAACGCCATGTCGGCGGTAGCGCATTCGGGCGGATCGACCAGGAGTTTGCCGCGCTTCAGTTTCATGGCTCCCCTTTATCTAGAGTTAGTCGAAGGGTGACTACCTCGATCAGCTCCGCGGCCGAGGATTCCACCTGGAGGACGAAGTCATTGATGATGCCGGTGAAATAGTTGAACGCCATGTAGGCGGGAATGCCGACAACCAGACCGAAGGCGGTGGTGAGCAGTGCGACGCGGATCCCGGATGCGGCGGCCTGGACGATGTTCTGCTGGCCGATGTTCGCCTCGATGTCACCGAAGGCGACGATCATGCCCTGCACCGTGCCGAGGAAACCGAGCATGGGCGCGACCGAGGCGATGGTGGCGAGGAGAGGCAAATGCCGTTCCAGTGCGGCGACGATGTTCACGCCGTAATTTTCCATGCTCTTTATGATCTGCTGCTCCATCTGTGCGGGGTCGTAATTGAGCCGGCGCAGGACGAGGTATTTCCGCAGCCCGTTGGAAAGGATGGCCGGCACCGGGCCGCGGGCGGCATCGCAGAGTTCGAGCGATTCCTCGACCTTGTCCTCGGAAAGCAGCGCGATGACCTTTTCCCGCAGCGCCCCGGCATCCGTTTCCAGCATGCGTAGGCTGCGGTAGCGCTCGATGATCACAGCGATACCAAGGATCATCAGCGCCAGGATGGGCCACATGAAAACGCCGCCCTCGATTAGGAGGTTGAGTGCGCCGCTATCGAGGAATCCGGCGGCGAGGATGTTTTGGGTCGTGATGTTCATTGGTCGAGATTGGCTTCGCGTTCAAATTGTTCGAGGAGTTCCGGAAGAGCGAGGCGGCCGCGGGAGTATTTTGCGGCGTCGGATTCAGGAAAGTCCCAGCGGCAGCGGTTGTAGCGGCGGAAGGCGGCGGGGATGTCCTTGCCGGTGCGGTAGCTTTCGCCGGCCCAGAAGAGGGCTTGGGCGGTGAGCTCGTTTTCCGGATAGCTTTTTACAAAGGCGTCGAAGGCTAGGCCCGCCTTGGTGTATTCCTCCAGCTTGTAATGGCATTGGCCGATGCGGAACGCCATCTTCGGCGCCCATTCGTGGTTGGGGAAACGCTCGGTAAATTTCGCGCCGACCGAGGCCGCGACGGCGTATTCCTCCTTCGCATAGAAATGCTCGTTGATGCGGAGCATGACGTTGGCGATGAGCGGGCTTTTCGGGTAGGTGGCGGCGAGGGTCACGTAGGCTTCGAGCGCCTCGTCGAGTTCGCCGGCTTCCTCGTGGCATTGGCCGATCTTGTATTGCGCGTCGGGCGCGAGGTTGTGCGCGGGATGGTTGGTGACGATGGAGCGGTAGGCGGCGATGGCCTCGTCCCAGGCCGCCATTTCCTGGGCGAACTGGCCGAGCAGGTAGGCGACGCGCGGTGCGTATTTCGGATCGGGATAGTCCTCCCGCAGTTCGCGCAAGACCCGCCGCCCGGCCTTGAGGCTCTCGGCCGCCTCCTCCTCGTTGTTGAGGACGCGGTGGCCTTTGAAGAGCTCGAAGTGGCTCTCCGCGATGTGGAACTGGGTCTGGATCGCGAGTTCCTCGTTCTTGAAAAATTTGCTGAAAGCGGCCATCTCGCCATCGGTTCCCAGCGCAACCGGGATTTTCCGCTCGATGATTGTCAGCCCGTCCGGGGTCTGCGGAACGTTGTCAAGGTAACCGACGGTGATCTCGTCGCCGAAGTGGCATTCGATCTCGCCCTTGGTGTTGCCGGATGTCGGCTTGGCGGTGGCAACCAATGGGAACGAGGCGCTGAAAATACCGCTGTGGCTCAGGGTTTCCTCGAGCTCAAGCGTCTCGTCCTCGCCGGAAGCGCTCATGATGCGGACGAGTGCCTTGTCGCGGTCCGCGGAAACGTCGAGATCCGGGTCTTCGAGAAGCAGGTAAAGCTTGGTGCCGACGTGGGCGATTTCCGCATCCTCCACATAATCCGTATCGGTGATGCGTAGGGTGGCGACGGAGGAAAGGGAGGCTTTCGATGCGAGATCGGCGCCGCGCGATTCGTCCCGGTAGCTGGCGGTGAAAATGTCGTTGCCGAGGGCGCTCAGGGCGTAACCACCGACTACCGCGACGGAATCCTCTGCAATTACGGCGGGCGTAGTAGCATCGCCGAGCAGCAGTGGGATCTGGCCGACGAAGCGGCCTTCAAACAGCGCTGGATTGCTTGTCGAATCGAGTATCTCGTCCGCCGGGGCGTAGGCGCGGGAAAGCTTGCACTCGATCGTCGCGGTCGCGCCCTCGGTTGTGGTCACCGTCACTGTCACGCTGCTGCGGGAGTCCTTAGCCTGGTCGAGATCGATCACCTCCACCGTGAGCGGCATGCGGTATTCGATTTTCCCGACATGATCGGCGGGTGCTGTTTCAACCGCGGGGATGATGCGTGGAGCGCCGCCTACCGGGGTCTCGCTTTCCAAAATTCTAACAAGTCCATCCGTCGGGCTGTTGAGAAAGACCACCGCCTCGCGATCCGACGCGTGGCCGGGGAAGGTGTTCTGGATGTCCCGGTAGCGCAGATAAACCTTGTCGCCCGCTTTCACCACCAGCTTGTCGCCGTCCTTCTCGGCGGCGGTGTCGATCTCCGCGAGAAACACCCCGGTCGATGCGCCGGACTCGGTGGCGAGGACATTAAAAGGCGCTTCACCGTTGAGTTGCACAGTGACCTCCACGGTATCGCGGTCCTTGCTCGTATCGAGATCGAAATCAACGACCTCCGCGACGATGCGTTCGCGGGGTTCGATGCGCAGGAGTTCCTTGCGGGAGCCTTGCACGCTGCCTCCGCCGGTTCTCTCGAAATCGTAGGAGATCGGGGTGATCGTGCCGTTGTGGTAGGTGGCGGTCAGCGATTTCTCAAGAAGGCGGTTGGGTAGGATACCGCCCGCCGTGAGTTCGTCGAGGTAGGCGACTTTCACGGTGTCGCCGGGCGCGAGTTCGAGGATGTCGTTGCCCGCGAGTTCGAGGACGTTTTCTTGCGGCGGGATGTGCTTCGTATCGCCGCCGGAAATTTCCACATTGCTGACGGCGATGGCCTCGCCGCGGTATTCGAGAAACTCGAAGTCCACGTGGCGGATTTCGCGCGCCGCCGTTTTCAGAATCCAGCGGTTCTCTTCCTTCGTGATCGCGCCGATCTCCGCTTTCTCGATTTTGGGAATTCCCGGAAGCGTTTTGAAATCCGCTGCGGCGAAGGGCAGCATCCTGACCTCGGCGGCGTTCGGGTTTTCGCGGGCGCGCAGAACCTCCACGGATTTCTCTTTCGGCATGGCGATGGAAAACACCGTGAGCTGATGGATGCCGCGGGTCGCGAACACATCGGCGGTGCGCCCGCCCTCGCCGGGCGGCATGATGAGCCGTCCATCGAGCATGATCGCGGTGGTGCGTCCGGAAACGCCGATCCGCAATGCGCCATCGCGCTCCTGCACCAAGGGGCCGTACCAGATCAGGAAATGGGCGTCCTCGCCCTCCTCGGGCGCTTCCCATGAAAGCGTCTCCACCGCCGTCTTTGCGGTCGGCTCGATCTTCTTCGCGGCCTCCACGATCTCGGCCCACTGGTAGGTTTCGCGGAGGTCTTTCGCTGGGATCTTGTAAGTCCGGAGCTGCATCCCCTCGTCTGGAAATTCGATGCGCGGCACTTCCGGCGCGGTAGGGAATTCCGCGAGATCGAACCACAGCCTGCCGTCATGGCTGCCGCGCACGCGCATACGAACGGGCGCTTCGTTCTCCACTTCGGGCGAGGTCAGTGTGACGGTCTCCACTTGCCGCCGTTCCTTCATGTCCACGGAAAGCGACTTGGGTGCGGCTCCATCCGGCTCGCTGCGCCATGCGGTGGCGGGGTCGTGGTCGATCGCCAGCAGCGTGCTGTGATCCAGCGCAGAGTCGGAAGCCTTCGCGCCCGCCGGAAGCTCGCCGGTGCGGACGGCGCCTTGGAAAACGCCGCCGTGGCTAGACGTTTCCGTGATCTCCATCCTGACCTCGTCGCCGCTCGATGCGGTAAGGCGGATGCCGACCTTGTCCGGCGCGGGCGTGAGATCGCGGTCGCCGTCCTTGACCTGCGCATAGACGAGGTTGCCGGGCTTCACCTGATCGCCGGGACGTGACGCGGCGCGCGGCAACGGCTCCTCGTCCTCGATCTCCTGTTTCAGCGTGTCGGTGAACGACTCGTCTTCCTCATCCACGATCTCGCCGCTCGCGACTTCGAGAGAGGCGTCCGAGGCGATGCGCAGGCGGGTGTTGCCGAGGAATTCGAATTGGAACTGCTTCTTGAAATCCTCTGGGTAATCGACGATGATAATGTCGCCACCGGTGACCTGCAGGACGCCGTCGCCGGGTTTCGCCACGCCGAGTTCCGTAGGGATTTCGGAAAGGAAAATGCCTTTGCCCGCGCCGCCGCTGGAGAGGAAAGATCGCTCCACATCGTTACCCGGCTCGGTGCGGACTTCGACCGGGATGCGCGTGTCGCCGCGGCTGATGCCGAGATCGGGATCCTGCACGACGATGGGCAGGGCGTTGCCGGGCGTTTGCCACTGCTTTGATTCCTGGCCGAGGCGGCCGACCGTGCGTAGCGTTTCCAATTGTGTGAGAAAGCGCTGCTCGATGCCATAGACCTCGGCGAGGTTGTAGAGCGTCTCGTTGGCGAGTTCCGCGTCGGGCGCGTTTTCCAACACGGAAAGGAAGAT
Organism: Prosthecobacter debontii; assembly: GCA_945869855.1. Taxonomy (GTDB): domain Bacteria; phylum Verrucomicrobiota; class Verrucomicrobiia; order Verrucomicrobiales; family Akkermansiaceae; genus Luteolibacter. Next base: position 17,778 of record CAMBQC010000023.1, on the reverse strand, counting down.
GCGGCGCGCGCCCTCGTTGTCGTCCTGGCGGAGGGCGAGGACACCTAACAGGAAGTTGGCGCGGATCGCGACCGTAGGAACCGGGTTTTCCGCAAGGTCAGTGAAAATCTCCGAGGCCTGGTCATAGACTTTCTGCGCCATGTAGGTCTCGCCGATCCCGAACCTCGCCTCTTGCGCCTCCGGCTGATCCTTGTGGATGTTCAGCACGGTGGTGAACTCGGCGCGCGCGATATCGAACTGGCTGGCGCGCTGGTAATTCCGCGCGAGCAAAAGCTGGATGCGCGCCTTGTCGCGGGCATCGACGTTTTCCGCCTCGCCAAATTTCACCAGCCAGCCGCGCAGGATGTCCTCCGCCCGCGAATGATCCTCCGGCGTGCCCTGGGCGATGTGCGTCTCGGCGGCGAAAAGCAGCAGCTCGACGGGCAGTTCGGCGCGGTGCGTGTCGAACAAGCCCTTGTTCGCGTAGTAGGCCTCTTCGGCGAGTTCCGTCTCGCCGAGCCTGAGATGCAGGACGATCTGGAGCAGCGGCGCGATGGGGCTATCGGCGGGAATGTCGGCGCTGAGGCTGCCCATTTTTCCGTAGGCCTTGCGGAGCAGTGTGCGGGCATCCGCCATTTCCTTTTCGCCGACGGAGCGGATGGAATTGAGCAAGCCGTTGAGGATCGCGGCGGCGAGCGTGTAGTCCTCGCGTGCCATCGCGGCTTGGGCGAAAGGGTAGAGGCGTGTCCATGACTCGTGGTGGGCATCAGCCATCAGGATCAGCTTCTGGGTTTCTAACAGGCGGGCGAGATCTCGCTTTTCCGGGGAAATGAGCAGCATCCCGGCCTCGGCGCTGAGCCGTCCTATTTTGAGATCGCGGATCATACTGTACACGCGGGCTTTCGCATCGTCAGGCATCTCCTTGGAGTTGCGCGCGGACTCCAGCCAACCCCGCGCCGGCCATTCGCCCATGCTTGATGATTGGAAAGGATTCTTTCCGTCGCGCTCATGCGAGGCGGTGAGGATTTTCTCCATCGCCGCGTAGTTGCCGGATTTGAAATCAAGGTTCGCGATCTCCGCCGCGTATACGCCCTGATGATCCTTGGCCGCCTCGTAGCGCCGCATCAGGAAAGCCCGTGCCTCGGCGGGTGCCATCGTGCCCGCCACTTTCAGCGCGCAGGAAACGGCATCGCGGTTTGACGCATCGAGATCCATGCGCGAGCGCCACCACGTGGCGGCCTCCGATTTCATGCCGAGCTCTGAAAGTATATCGCCGATACGTGGTGAATGATAGAGAGGCGATTCGCTGATCTTCGATGCCTCGGCGATCCATGGCAGCGCCTTGCGGATCACGGCCTCATCCTTCGTTTCGCAGAGGCGGAGCCATGTGTCGGGATGCGATGTGGACGGGGGAAATGAGAGCACGTGCCGGGCGGCGGCAAGCTGGGTTTCCTTGGCTGTCAGGAAGGAGGATTCGAGCCAGCGCTGCGCGGCATCCAGATCCCTGGGAAACTCCTTGCACAGGGCCGCGTAGTGTTGGGCGGAAACCTCCTTGGAATTCCCTCCGAGATGGTGGCGAAAGACGTAAGCAAGCCGCGCGAGCAGGTGGCGGCGGATTTCCCGCGGCCATTGCTTTCCTAACAATTCCTTGCAGGCCTGGCCCGATTTGCCGCCGTCCTCGCGGGTCTGACGCCAGAGTTTTGCCACGGCATCGTTCTGGTAATCCCGCTTCGCATTCTGCCACTCGCGGTTGCGGTCCTTGTCCGCCGGTGCCGGGTTCCAGACCCGATCCTGGAAGCCCGCGAGATGCGGGAAAGTCTTCGCGCTCGAAACCACCGCTTTCAGGTCTTCGCGGAACGCCTCCATGGTTGGGGCGGAGTCGTAGAGGAATTTCACGATCTCCTCCGTGAAACCATCCTCGGCGGGCGATTCGGCGAGGAAACGGCGGGCCGCCTCCCTGGCCTTTGCGTTGTCCTTCATGCGGTCGCGGTAGACATCGAGAGCCAGCAGTGCACGGAGTCTCGCGGCTCCGGTGGGGTTCTTCGCCAAGATATCGGCAAGTCCTTTCGCGGCGAGCGAATGATTTTCCCCACACCAGCCGACGTAGTTGCGGGCGATGTCGCGGATGTTGACATCATATTGCATCACATCCCCGGCGATCGCCAACGCGCGGACCGTGTCACCGGCCTCGGCGGTGGCTTGCGCGGAGCAGGCGAGGGGATCGTATCGATCATCCTTGCGCGGATAGGCGGATAGGTAACGGCGTGCCTCCGCCTCGATCTCTGCCGGCTTGGTTTTTGCGGCGATCATCGACTCGATGAGATGGCGGTGTGCTTCGGAATCGCCTTCGCTGAGGGATTTCCTGAAAGATCCGACGGCGTTCGAGTGCTGCCCGAGCTGGCTTTCGAATCGGCCTTGCAGGAAGGCGATGCGTCGCGCGGAAATCGCGTCGATCTGTCCGCCGCGGCTGGAGACCGCCTTCGCGATGAGCAAGCCCTCCGCCGCTTTCTCACAGCGCAGAGCGGACTGCATACCTTGGATGGCGATACCTGTTAGAATAGAGCCGGGAGGCAGCTTCGCGACCATTCCGGAAGCAATCGCCGTGGCTTCGGCATGGGATTCCGGCTTGTCCGTGGCGACCCAGGTTTTCAGGGCTCGGACGCCTTGCTGCGCAGATCCGCCGTTACGCCAGATCGCGGCGCGCTGGGTGGCGGCGAGCGTCGCCCGGCCCGTGCGCTCGTAGGCGGTGGCGATTCTATCCCGCGCCTGGTTGGCGAGGGCGTGGGTGGGTAGAATTTCAAGAAACTGCCGGGCGGAAGTGATCACATCCTCGTGCCGGGCGGTGGCGGCGTAAGCGTCGATCAGTTTCAGCGTCATCTCGGCGCGCTGCGGGTGATCCTGCTGTGCCCGCGCGAACTTCGATGCTGTGCGGATCAGCCCGAAGACCTGGCCGTCTTTTTCATAAATCCCGATGAGCTTCAGCATCAGCCCGGCACCTGCGGGCGAGGCCTCGGCGGTTTCCTTGAGGCGGGCTTCGAGAGCGGCGGTGTCCTCCGCTGCGACGGGAAGACAAAGCAGGAGAAAGGCGGCGAGTGATCGGGTGAACGTTTTCAAAATCCTGCTTGGGTTAGCGCTTCGACGATCTTGTTCGCCTCGGGGGAAATCTCGCTTTCCGGGTAGTCGTCGATGAGCTGTTGGAATTTTTTCCGCGCCTCGGGTTTGCGGTCGAGTTTGTAGAGGCAGCGGCCGTAGTTGAAGAGGATCACATCCAGGAAATTCGCGTCGGGATGGTCGGCGAGGACGTTCTCGAAGACATCGACGGCGCGGGCGTAGTCTTCCTTCTGGTAGTAGAATGCGGCCATTTTCGCCACCGCATCGCCGACCCGGCCGGAGTCGGGGAAGTTTTCATAAACCTGCTGGTAGGCGGTGAAGGCGTTTTCAAAAAGCCTCGGTGCCTCGCCGCCCGTGGCTTTGAGCGCCATCGCTTCGTAGCACTCGCCAATCTGGAACTGTGCCTCGCCGCGCAGGGGGCTGTTGGGGATCTTGGAAACGCTCGCGTAGAGGTTGATCGCGCGGGTGAAATTCTCCCGCTTCCGTTCGACGTTCGCCTGCTGGAGCATCGCCTCATCGACGAAGGCGCTGGAGGGAAACTCGGCGAGCAGCTTGCGGCTCATGCCGAGCGCAAGGTCGAGCTGATCCATCGCGAAGTAGATGCGCCAGAGTTGCACGTAGGTTTCCTCCAGCAGCTTGCCGCCGATTTTCTGCGACTCCGCGAGCAGATCCTCGCAGACATCGAGCGCCTCCGCGTATTTTAGGTCGGCCTTGGCGTTGAGGCCGAATTCCTTGTAATGGTTGCCGACCTCGGTGAGTGCGGAGGCCGTGCGGAGCTGGGTTTTCAGGCGCAGGTCGGCATCGGCGATGTCCGTTTGAGTGACCCGCATCTCGCCCAGGTTGCCCTCGATGATGCGCGCCTCGGCGGTGCGGACGAGCGCGCCTTCGGAAAGGTTCAGGTCGTCGCGGTAAACGAGGCGGATGGTCTGGCCGGGCTCGCCGGTGAGTGCGTTTTCCTCCGTGCCGCTGAGCAAGGGGATCGCGCTGCGGAAAACTCCTGCCTGCTCCGCTTCTTTCAGCGCGACCGTCACGCTGCGGAGCAGGAGCATGGGGTCGATCTGCGATTTCATGTCCTCGCCCTCGGGGCCTTCGGTGAGTTCGCCGCTGGCCACGCCGCTCGCGACCTCGTCATCGATCTCCTCGTCGGTCTTCTGCCTGAAAACCTGCACCACGGCCTCCAGCGAATCCGGCCCGGCGCTGGTATCGCGGTCGGCATCGGTCACCTGGAGATGGAGCGGTTTCCCGATCACCGCCGCGGGCAAGTCCTGCTGAAAGGAGCCGTCGGTGATGCGCGCGAAACCGTTGCCCACGACCCGCACTTCCCTGATGAGCTTGCGATCGAAATCCTTTGATGAGGTGTGCGCGTCGGTGTAGGTGATGGTCACGACATCGCCGCCGCGGACTTCGAGGATGCCGTTGTCCGGCACGGCCGTTCCCGATTGGGTGGGGATGCTGCCCAAGGCCAGGCGCGGATGCCGCCCGACGGGATCGCAGAGGATGTTTTCCTTGTCGCCGCTCTTCGTGACGCAGGTGACGCCGATCCGCGTGCCCGGCTGGAGGATGGCGAAATCCCGGTCGTCGAGTTTCACGTAGAGCCGTTTTCCCGCCTCCACCTTTTCCGATTTCGAGTCCTCGGAGGAAAGGGCTGTGCCGACCTTTTCCAAGTTCTCGATCGCTCGGCTGTAATGGCCGAGCTTGAAGTGGCCGAGGCCGATGTAGTGGTAGGCCTCGTTGACCTCTGGCGCGGTGGGGAAACGCTCGATGACATCCCGCATGATCGTGAAGCATTTCCCGTAATTCCCCGCCTCGTAGAAGCAGCGTCCGGTGCTGAGGACGGCGTGGGCGCGGAGGGAGTCGTCCTCGTTCTCATCGGCGGCCGCCGCTTCGTAATGCAGCCGCGCCTTGTCGAAATCCTTGGTCTCCTGCAACAGATGATCGGCGAGCCGGAGATGCGCCTCGAAACGGATCGCGCTGCTCGGGTAGCGCTCGATCACGGATTCCCAGATCTCCAGCGCCTTCTCGTTCTCGCCGACCTCAAGCCGCGCATCGCCGGCCTGCATCAGTTTGCGCGCAGCGCGATCTTCGATGAGGGATCCGCGCTCGGCTTTTTCTTCCTGGGCGTGGGAGATGGTGAAGAGAAGAAGGAAGAGGAACCACGAATGGACACGAATGGACACGAATGAAGAGAAGAGGGGATTTTGTTTTTTTCTGGAAATGATTCGTGGAAATTCGTGTCGTTTCGTGGTTGGAATCTTCATACGAAAAGTTCGGTGATCGGGTTGGCTTCCTTTTGGACGAGGCGCATGGGGCGGCCTTGCGGGGTGATGACCTCCTTGCTGGGGTCGATGCCGAGGGCGTGGCAGAGGGTGGCGTGGAGGTCGTGGACTTTCACGGGGCGCTCGGCGGGTTCCATGCCGTCCTCGTCGGATGAGCCGATGAGGGTGCCGCCCTTCGTGCCACCGCCGGCGACGAGGCAACTGAAGCAGCGCGCCCAGTGGTCGCGGCCGGCTCCTTCATTGATGCGCGGCGTGCGGCCGAATTCGCTGAGGACGATGACCAAGGTCTTTTCCAACAGCCCGTTCGCCTTGAGGTCGGAGATGAGCGAAGCGATGCCCGAGTCCATCGCCGCAGCGTGGGCGCGCATGGCGGGGAAAATGTTGCCGTGGTTGTCGAAGCCGCCGCGGTTCACCTGCACGAAACGCACGCCCTTTTCCACGAGGCGACGGGCGAGAAGCGCGCCGCGTCCGAACTCGGTGTTGCCGTAGCGCTCGATGGTATCCGGTTTTTCCTCATCGATCTCGAAGGCTTTCAGCGCCGGGCTTTCCATCAGCGCGACCGCGTCTTTCAGCGCCTGCTCGGAGGCCTTGAGTTCCGTCGCGCCGACGTTGCCGGAAAGCTCCGCGTTCATCCGCTCCAGCACCTGCAAGCGCCGCATCCCGCGCTCATGGCTGATGCCTTCGGGAAACGCGAGATAGGGATCTTTCTCGCCGGGCAGTCCCACGAAATACGCCTCGCAGCGCTGCCCCAGATAACCGGCGCGGGAGGATTGGCCGCTGATGCTTACGAAAGCGGGCAAGTCGCCGAGCGGCTCGCGTTCATGCACCACCATCGATCCCATGCCGGGATGCAGGATGTTCGGCGATTGCGGGAAACCGGTCTGCAGCTCGTATTGCGCGCGGCCATGATCGCCGTTCGTTCCCGCGATGGAGCGGATCAGCGCGGCGTTGTGCATCTGCTTTGCGACCTGCGGGAAAATCTCCGAGATCTCAATGCCGGGCACGGTCGTTTTGATCGGGTTGAACTCGCCCTGCACCTTGCGGCCCGGTTTCGGATCCCAGGTATCGAGATGGCTCATGCCGCCGCTGTTCCAGAAAAGAACCACATGCTCGGCGCTGCCTTTCCCCGGCACAGCCTGCGCCATCAACCGGCTGATCGGCATGCCGAGCATCGAGGCGCTGAACATTTTCAGCATCTTGCGGCGGGTGAACTGGTAGTCGTTGCAGGAGTTCATTTTTTTCTGGGTCAGGGGTCAGGGGACGAATCGGAATTCGTTGCAGTTGAGGAGGGCCCAGCGGAGGTCGGCCATGCCTGCGTGGGGGTCTTCGGAAAGCAGAGAAAGCGCCTGGGTTTTTTCTGCGGGCGTGGGTGGGCGGGTTAGGATTTCGCGGTAGGCGTGGTCGATGGCGGCGGCGGGGTCTTTCTCCAGGATCTTATGGATCGGTTCCAGCGGGCCGACGCGTGACGCTTCGTGGGTCATGCGGCCGTTGAGCATCATGAGCTGCTGGCGCAGGGAGGAGGATGTGTCGCGGAATTCGCCGAGGCCGATGCGCTCAGGTTGGCCGAAAACGCGGAGGAAATGGGCGGGCGGGGCGGGGGTGGCCATCCGCGTTGCGCTGTCGAAGCGCGGGTTGTCATCGATCGTTTCTGTCACGGTTTTGGTCGTGTATCTCATCACCTGCCTCTCCGTCTCGCGCTGCATCGCCGCCATCTCGCGCGCCTTGATTTCCTCGTCAGATTCCTTGCGCATGGTCTCCAGTTCCGACGCCTCGCCGGGTGTGAGGATGGAGTTGAAATCCAGTTTCAGCGAGGACTCTAGGTCGTAGCCGTCGCCGCGCATCTCCGGTTTGGCGGCTTCCATGGGCGGGGCAGGCGCTTCGCCTTCCACCATCACCAGTTCGCCGGTCTGCACCTGCACCTGGCGGCTGATCTCCTTCTTGTTCGCCCCAGCGGGCCATTTGAAATCCTTGAGGTGCCCGGCGGCGACGATGCTGTCGTAAAGCACCTCGCCGAGCATGCGGCGCTGCGGGGCGGCGGTGAAATTCCGCTCGCTGTTCTCGCGCACCGAGACAGGCACATCTGCTGTGAGCGGCGCACGGCGGTAGGCGTCGGAGAGCGCGATGATGCGGATCAGGCTGCGCAGATCGAACCCGCTCGCCACGAACTCCTGCGAGAGGAAATCTAGAGTCGAGGCGTGGTGCATGTCCGCGTAGGGAGAGAAATTGTCCAGCGGTTCGACGAAGCCGCGACCGATCATTTCGGCCCAGACGCGGTTCACATAGGCGCGGGCGAAGAAATTGTTGCGGGGGTTGGTGATAAGTTCCGCGAGCTTTCCGCGCAGTTCGCTGGCGCGGTAGATGTCGCCGTGAACATCCAGCAGGCGGCTGTCCTTTTTCGCCTCGGCGAGGACGGGATCCTCCTTTTTCCCGACAACCGGCTCGGCGGCATCGAGCAGGGCGTCGAGCGATGCGGCGCCGCTGCCCTCGGTGGCCTTGCGTGCCTGTTCCTCGCGGAGTTTCTCGAAACGGGTGAGGTAGCTGGGCGTGGTTTCCGCCTTCGCGGCCTTGAAGGGGAAACGCGGATCGATGGGCTTACGCTCCTCTGGCTTTGCCTTGTCTTCCGGCGGCCAGAGGACGGTCATCTTGTCGCCCTCGGTGGTATAAACCGTGCCACGGCGCTGGTCGCCGACCTTCTTCGTCTTTCCGAAAAACGCGGCGAGGTCGTAGAAATCCCGCTGCTCCCAGTCGTCGAAAGGATGGTCGTGACACATCGCGCAACCCATGCGCACGCCGAGGAAAACCTGGGCGGTGGCGGCGGCGAGTTCCATCGGGTTTGCGTCGTCTCCGAGGATGAAACCGACCGCTGGGTTCGAGTTCGAGCGGCCGGATGCAGCGATGAGTTCGCGCGCCATTTCGTCGTAGGATTTTCCAGTGGTGAGGGAGCCATGGATGTAGGCGAGAAGCTGGTTGCCACCCTCCACGTCGGAACGGATGCGCAGCATGTCCGCCATGAAAATCGACCATCGATCCGCGAACCGCGGATGGGCGAGCAGTTTCTCCACCAGTTTCGCGCGGCGGTCTTCGCCCCATTTCTCAAATTCATCGATCTCCGCCACCGTCGGGATGCGCCCGATGATGTCGATCGTCGCGCGGCGGAGGAAAACCCCGTCGTCGACGGTTTGCGTGGTGATCGCCTCCGAGCCCTCGTTTTCGCGGCGGAGGATGTCATCGACGATGGAAGCGGCGTCGGCGGCGGATTCCGGGGCGCGATCCGGGATGGAGACGCGCTGGATCGGCTTCGGTTTCTGCTCGATGAGTTTCAGCCCCTTCGGCCACGGCGCGCCGGCCTTCACCCAGGCGTCCAGCATCGCGACCTCGCCCGGCTCCAGCGCGCGGCCTTCGTCGGGCATCACGCCCTTGTCGATGGGGCGGAGGTGGAGGCGCACCAGCAGTTCGCTGGCGGCGGGATCGCCGGGAACAAGGGCGTCTGCCGTGTCGCCGCCTTCCATGATCGCCTCATAAGTGTCCATCCGCAGCCCGCCCTTGGCGTCATCCTCGTTGTGGCAGCGCAGGCAGTTGCTCTCCAGGATCGGCTGGATGTTCGCGACGAAATCCGGACTCGCGGCGGCCTGCGCGGCGAGCGCCGCAAATGCCAGGGCGGGGAAAGCGGAAGGTTTGGCGGTCATTTGGGTTGGGTTTTTACGCTTTCCGGAAATCCTACGAAAGGACGGCTGGAAAGGAAGGGGATTTTCCTCCCAAAAATAACTGCCGGATAAGAGCCTACGCAAGGCATCGGTGGCGTGTTGCAAGGAAATGAAAATCTAAGGTTACGGTTGACATGTGAAGGCACGGCGATCGAGGTAGGGAGCAGGAAGAGGTTTAACCGCAGATGAACGGGATGCACCCTGAAGGGCATAAAAACGCAGATGGACTTCGGTGAGATTGAGACTGCAACCTTGCTTCCTCACTCCACAGGGGATGTATCATGCAGAATTCCAGTCCTTTTTCCCCTTCTTATCTGCGTCAATCCTGTTCATCCGCGGTTCATTTCTTCGATTTGTGCGGTTTTTCCCTAGCTTGATCGCCCTGCATGTGAAGGCCGATATCCGTGCTGTCCGGGGCTGAAATTATATACTATCGTGAACTGGCAAGAGTGGAATTTGAAGACCATTCGTCGATAAGCCGATAAGCCACCGCAAGCAATGTAGGCCCTAGGAACAACCCAACTAGGCCGAAGGCGAGCGCGCCGCCGATGACGCCGCAGAAAATTAGTACGAAGGGCATTTTGGTTTCTTGGCTGATGATGAGCGGCCTCACCACATTGTCCACGCTGCTAATTGCGAAGAGCCCCCATAGCGCCATGAAAATGCCCCAGCCCGGCTCTCCGTTTGCGAAGAGCCAAAGCGTTGCCGGGATCCAGACAACGGGCGGACCAAAGGGGAGGATTACCGCGAGAAAGAAAGTCATCACGCCTAGCAATATCGCCCCAGGAATTCCCGCGATCGAAAAGCCGATGACCGCGATGACTGCCTGAATCAACGCTGTCCCCAGGATCCCGTAAACCACACCGCGAACTGTATCACCCGCGGCCTTGAGTAAATGCTTGCCGCGCGCTCCGGCCAACCGTTCGACGCCGACTTGGAGTCGCTCCGAGAGAGCGGTTTCGTCCCTAAGGAAAAAGAATGCGAGGAACGCACTGAGAATCACCTGCGTCACTCCTTGTCCCACCGCCAGACCGGCAGCAACGAGGCTTTTCTGGACCATTGCCAGCGACCTACCAAGCAAGGCCACAAGCTTTTCTGCCATCTCTTTTTCCTCTGCCTTTGCGACGGCCAGTGCATTCGCCTCCGCATCCGTTTCCATACCCGGAACCGTATCGTGAATCGCTGCGTCCGACGGCGTTTTTACCTCCAGGTTCGCCCCAACCTCCGGCACTTTCCGTCCGTTTTCAGCGGAGGCCTTTTCCAGATCCTCCATCCAGCGGTTACGGTCGTTGCTGAACTCAGTCCAGTAGGCGCTGATTTCTTCGCCTATGATCGGCATATCCCGCACCCACTCAGGTGCTTGCGATGGCGTCGATAGAAACCACTTCTTGGCAGATCCTGCAAATTCCCTGCCGTCCTCAACCAAGCTAAGACCGATGAGAAGCACAGGTCCAGCGAGCATGAGGGTCAGGGTTAGTGTCACGAAACAGGCGGCGAGCGTTTTCGATCCCCGGAACCATTTTGTGAAACGCCGCTGAAGCGGATACATTGAATAGGCCAATACCACCGCCCACATGAGGGAGGAAAGAAACGGCCTGAGCACGACCACGCAACCGATCAACAGCAGGAGCAGGGCAATTCCTCCGAGCCACGGCTCCACCTTAAAACGATTTTGTTTACTTCCTTCCTTCATGTTGCAAATTGACATTATGGGGAGCAATGGAGATGAGAAATAAAAAAACACAGAAAACGACAACGGCCGAATTTTTCCTCCGCCAGGGAACTTGCCTCCTCTTTCCACAGAGCCCTGCTGATCAACTGTATCAGCATACTATCATGGTCGTTGAGGTAAAATAGATCGCAGTCAACACCTAATCCAAATGACAATCCGAAGGATGTGAAGCTCTGCTTCGGGTAATTTTCCGAGTCACAGACTTACGTGCTGTGCGTAATAACAAAATTAGGTGACGGAGGCGGTTATTCTACGCGATCGCGCTAAGCGATGCGAAGAGAGCGGCAACCTATCAACTTTCATACGTGCGATGGCATGACTGCCTCATCTGTGGTGGGGATTATTTGACTTTTCCCGCCGCCAGGCACGCTTATGATGAGGGTATGAAACGCAGGAATTTCCTAAAGATCACCATGCCGCTGGCTCTTGTGGGAAGAAGCACGGCTACTCCAGCCACCGAGCCGGATATTACCTTCGGGGTCATCGCTGATCCGCAGTATGCGGACGCCGAACCGAAGTGGGGGCGCTTTTACCGAAACTCACTCGCCAAGCTCAGTGCTGCGGTGACTGATCTGAATACGCGCCCGTTGGAATTCGTAGTCACGCTCGGTGATCTAATCGACCGTGATTTCGCGAGCTTCGCCGCCGTCATGCCGATCTACGCGAATCTCAAGGCACCCCATTTCCCCGTTTGCGGTAACCACGACTTCGAGGTGGCCGATGCGGATAAAGGGAAAGTTCTCGGAGTGATGGGGCTGGAAAAAGCGTATTATTCAGTGACGCGCCAATCTTGGCGCTTCCTGTTTGTCGATGGCACTGACACTGGGGTTTGGCGTTATGCTGCAGGGGATGTGCGCGCAGCTGCGGCGAAGGCGATGTTGGAAAAGGCTAGGGAGGCGAAACTCCCTAATGCCCAGGAATACAACGCCGGTATTGGCAAGGTGCAGATGGAATGGATCGCCGCCGAAATGGAGGCCGCGAAAGCCGCCGCTCAGAGCGTGATCGTTTTCTGCCATTACCCTGTCATCCCTGCCGGTGATCCACATAATCTCTGGAACTCGGTGGAACTCGTCGCCCTCATCGCGAAGCATCCGCACGCTGTCGCCTACATGAACGGTCACAATCACAAGGGGAACTACGGGAAGTCCGGCGGTTGTCACTATGTAAATTTCAAGGGCATGGTAGAGACCGAGAAGGAAACCGCCTACTCGATGGTGAAATGTTTCCCCGATAGGATCGAGATCGACGGGTATGGGCTGGAGCCGGACCGGGAGCTGGGGAATACTTGATATACCTCTGCATGCCGCGCGCCACAGCATGAGCTGTTAAAATCATGGTGCAAATAGGATCAGATGCTCATGGAATGCTCATTAATCCCAAGATTGTTATTGCTAATCTGGCGTTTCCGACGGACAAGTCTGCAAGTTTTAAGCAATTATGAATAAAGCATTCATCACATTATTTTTCGTCATGGTAATCACAGCGGACGCTGGCCAAGAATGGCGCACCTTCACCAGCGCCGAAGGTTCCCGTTCTTTCAAGGGTCAGCTCGTCGCATACGACAGGGGTTCGGACACAGTGACCGTTATTAATGTCAAGCGCCAGCGCTTCAGCTTCCATATCGATACGATCTCGGAAGACGACCAAGACTTCGTGGAAGAGAACGCCGACAAGCTCCCGCCGGATGCGAAGCTGAAGATCCGTTTCGACGAGTTGCTCGACAAGACGGACTCACAGCGCGGAGCCGACAAGACCAAGACCAAGACCTATGACGGCGGTTACACGATTCACGTGAACAGCTACACCCCCCGGCTCATTTCGGAAGCGGAGGTAGAATATGTCATGATTTACCGCAAGGATAAGGTGGACGGCAACCATTCCGACACGGTCGTCAAGGGATCGGAAACCGTTGAGATCCCCCCCAACAGTTCCGCATCGGTGGAAACGGAGACGGTCGACCTAGTGAATTTCTACAAAGCCGGCAAAGCGATCAGTACAGCCGGCGGATGCAGCAGTGGAGGCTGCAGCAAGGGTTCCGTGACATTCACCAAATCGGAACGCAGCCGCGATTTCATGGTAGGCTGCGTGGCCCGGGTCAAGATCGACGGGCAAGTGGTCAGCGTGAGCGCCACATCCCCCGGCATACTCGAGAAATACGAGTTGGAATTGGATAGCGGTAGATAGCTTAAGGCATAGTCCTTTGAGGTACAGAATTCTCCGCCGCGATCAGTAGTGGCAGTGTGAGGCGTCCTCTTCCAGATGTGCATTTTCGATAGGCGGATGTGCGATTTCTCTGCTTGTCGCGTTGGGGTGATTCGTCCAGTTTTTTGCATGCCAAACCAATGGACAGGAAAAGGGAATCCCTACACGCGGGAGGAAGTCGTCGGGCGCCTCAACGATACGCTCTCGAAAGGGACTGCGATCATCGTAGCCGGAGCGGGTTCGGGGATCAGCGCGAAATTCATCGAGAAGGGTGGGGCCGACCTCATCATCATCTACAACAGCGGGCGCTTCCGCATGATGGGCCACGGCTCTACGGCGGGGCTCATGGCTTACGGCGACGCGAACGCGATCGCTATGGAGATCGGCGAATACGAGGTGCTGCCCGTCGTCCAGGAAATCCCCGTCATTTGCGGGGTGCACGCTACTGATCCCCGCCGCCGCATGTGGCACTGGCTTGGCAAGGTGAAAGACATGGGTTTTTCCGGCGTGAACAATTTCCCCACCCACACGATCATCGACGGTCACTTCCGCGGTGTGCTTGAGGAAACGGGAATGAGCGTGGAGAAGGAGTTCGAGATGATCGGCCTCGCGAGGCGCATGGAGATGTTCTCTATCGTGTATGTCGGCTCGCCTGAAGAGGCTGTTAGAATGGCGCAAAACGGGGCGGACGCGATCATCGCCCATGTCGGCACCACCGTCGGCGGTTCTATCGGCGTCAAGGACGCGGTGGTGAGTTGGGACGAGACGATCAAGCGCACCCAAGACATCATCGACGCCGCAAAGACCGTGCGGAAGGATATCTTTTTCCTATGCCACGGCGGCCCTATCAACACGCCAGAAGACGCTGACCGTGTGATCCAAGCCACGGATTGCGTAGGCTTCGTCGGTGCGTCCTCGCTGGAGCGGATGAGCGTCGAGAAATCTCTCGAAAGCCTAACGCGCGAATTTAAGGCCATCCCCGTCAAACGATGAAGACCATCGCCGTGCTAGGTACGTTGGATTCGAAAGGCGCGGAGCACGCCTTTGTCGCGGATCTGATCCGCGCCCATGGCCATACGCCGCTGTTGATCGATGTGGGGACTGGCGCGGAACCGACCGTGAAACCCGATGTCACGCGGCATGAGGTCGCTGCCGCTGCCGGGCTGGATCTCGAAGCGGTCATCGCGCGGAAAGACAGGGGCGAGGCGGTGACTGCGATGTCTCAGGCTGCTCCGAAGCTGCTTTCAATGCTCCACGCCCGCGGGGAGATCGACGGGATCATATCCCTCGGCGGTGGTGGCGGCACAGCGATTGCCACGGCCGCGATGCGCGCCCTCCCCATCGGTTTCCCGAAGCTGATGGTCTCCACCCTCGCCGCCGGGAACACGGCTCATTACCTCGGGACTAGCGACATCACCATGATGCCAAGCATCGCCGATGTAGCTGGGCTGAACCGCCTCTCTCTAACCATCTTCACACGCGCCGCCGGAGCGATCTGCGGAATGGTCTCCGCTGACATCCCCGAGTCCGGCGCGAAGCCGCTGATCGTGGCCTCCATGTTTGGCAACACCACCGCCTGCGTGACAGAGGCGAAGCGCATCCTTGAGGAAAGCGGATACGAGGTGCTCATTTTCGCAGCGACAGGAGCGGGTGGAAAATCAATGGAAGCCGTGATCGAAAGCGGTATGGCGGTGGGCGTGCTTGACATCACCACCACCGAGTGGGCGGACGAGCTATGTGGTGGCATTCTCAACGCCGGGCCGACACGGATGGACGCTGCTGCGAAGGCGGGCATTCCCGTGGTCATCGTACCGGGCTGCCTCGACATGGTAAATTTCGGCGAGCGCTCCTCCGTCCCCGCGAAGTACGAGGGACGTAGTTTTTACATTCACAACCCGCAGGTCACCCTGATGCGGACGACGCCCGGGGAATGCGCCGAGCTGGGCCGGATCATCGCCGGTAAAGCGAACGCCTGCGCAGGCCGCTGCGAGATCTTGATTCCAAAAAAGGCGATCAGCGTGATCAGCGCGGAAGGTCAGCCGTTTCACGATCCTGCGGCGGACGCGGCTCTTTTCGGCGCGATCCGGCAGAGCGCGGAAGTGCCTGTGACCGAACTCGACTTTGAAATCAATAATCCCTCTTTTGCTATTGTCTGCGTCGAACGTCTGCTACACCTTTTACAATAGCCAATTATGAAACCCCTCCTTTTTATCATCCTCTCTCTCGGCATCACGAACGCCGAACCCCTGCGCGTCTTCATCCGCTCCGGAGAGAAGACCCATGCGCCGGGCTGCCACGACTATCCCGCATTCATCAAGGACTGGACGGCGCTGCTCAACACCCGCGGCGCGAAGGCCATGGGCGGCAATGCTTTTCCCACGAAAGAGCAGCTCGCGGAAACGGATGTCGTCATCCTCCACGCGGCGGAGGCGGGAAACATCGAGGGCGATGACCGGAAGAACTTCGAGGGATACCTCAAACGCGGCGGCGGGGTCGTCGCGATCCACGGCGGGGCGGTGGCGCGGGATCATGATTGGTTCAAGGGTGTGCTCGGCGGATCATGGAAATTCGGGCAGACGAAATTTCTGGAAGGCGACATGTCCCTGTATTTCACCGATCGCGAGAACCCGATCACGCGGGGCGTGTCGAACTTCGATCTGGATGACGAGATCTACTACGACATGGAGATGATGCCGGAGGCGAAAATCCTTGCGGCCGCCTACACGCCGAAGCCGAAGCAGGGCGAGGCGGAGCCCGGTGCGCCGGTCAGCGTCTACGACATCCAGCCGCAGATGTGGACTTATGAAACAGGAAACCGCCGCGCTTTCGCCTTCATCCCCGGTCACCGCTACGCGAATTTTTCCCATACTTCGATCCAGTCCCTTTTGCTGCGCGGCATCGCGTGGGCGGGGAAACGCGAGGCCGATTCGCTGCTCGGGGAGAATGCGGAACTGGCAGACGTGCTGCGTTATCCGGTCGGCGGCCCGACGAAACCCGAGGAGGCGGGGGCGAAGATCGAGGTGCATCCGGAGTTCGAGCTCTCGCTGGTCGCCGCCGAGCCGCTGATCAACAAGCCGCTGAACATCGATTGGGACGCGAAAGGCCGGATGTGGGTAGTGGAAAGTCCCGAGTATCCCAACGGCCTGCGCAAGGCGAATACGGATGTTTGGAAGGAAAGCGGCTCCGTGAAACCTGGCAAGTATGAGCGCGAACCCCTCGACCGGATCAGCATTCTAACAGATACCGATGGCGATGGGCGCATGGACAAAAAAAATGTTTTCGCCGACAAGCTGGAGCTGGCGACCGGTTTCGTGTTTCACAAGAACGGCGTGATCGCTGCCGCCGCGCCGGACATCTGGTTTCTCGAGGACACCGATGGCGACGAGGTCGCGGACAAGCGCACGAAGCTCTACACCGGCCTCGGCAACGGCGATACCCACGCGGTGATCAACAACCTCCGCTGGGGTCTGGACGGCTGGGTCTACGCGACCCATGGCTACAGCGCTGGCGAGGTCACTGCGCTCGGAGCTCCGGAAAAAGCGAAAGTCCGCATCGGCTCGGGCGTGGTGCGTTTCAAGTCGGACGGCACGGAGATCGAGATGGTTTCCAGCAAGGGCGGCAACACGTGGGGCTTGTGCATGACGGCGGACGGCCAGTGTTTCTGGACGCAGCCGACCAGCGGCACCTTGCTTTTCCAAACCGTCCTGCCGGAAAGCATCCTCGCGAAGGGTAAGATGCCGGGCACGAACAGCTTTCATGGCATGGTGAGCGGGCAGAAGACCTTTCCGCTGATGGATTGGAAACAGGCGGCTTACAAGCAGATCGACTGGGTCGGCTCCTACACGGCGGCGGCGGGCTGTGCGATTTACGAGGGCGGTGCATGGCCGGAGAAATGGAACTACTCCTATTTCACCGGCGAGCCGACGATCAACATCGTCAGTCACTATTTCCTGAAAAAGGACGGCGTGACCTACGCGGCGGAGAAGGAAAAAGGCCGCGAGCAAACGGAATTCATGCGCAGCAGCGACCTGTGGTTCCGACCCATCGAGACACGGGTCGGGCCGGATGGCGCGCTGTATGTGATCGATTTCTACAACCAGGCGGTGATCCACAATGACACCCGCGGCCCGCAGCACGGCATTGCCAACGCCGCCGTCCGCCCCGACCGCGACCACTACTTCGGGCGAATCTGGAAGGTGATGCATAAGGAGGCGAAGGAGATCAAGGTGCCGGTGATCGTCAAAGATAGCGAGATATCGATGGATCTCGCTTTTGGGAGCGCGAACGCCCACACGATCGCAACCGCCGCCCGGATGATGCGGGAGGCGGGAAAGATGTTTGATATCGAGACGGGTTCCGTGGTGGAGAAATCCCTGCGCGAAGCCAGTGATCCTGCGCAGATCATAGCCGCTTTCGTGAAGGCGGAGGACAACTGGACTAAGTCCGCGTTGATCGCCGCCGCGAGCGGTCAGGCGTTGGATACGGTGAGCGCTTGCCTTTCCTTTACTCAGTCCGAGAAGCTACTTCCGCTCATCGAGAACCTAGTGCCCATCGCGCTGCGCGAAGATGCGGCGGGCAGCGTGGTCAAGTTGCTCAAAGCTACAGCCGCCGCGCCCGCTTCGGCGGATGACGTCAAGGCGGGTGTCATTTCGGCGATTATCGCGGCGAAGGTCGCGCCGCCCGCGTTGGATCAGGATGTCACCGGATCGTTCACCGCGTTGCTGGAAAATCCGGTCACCGCACCTAACATGCTGCCTCTCATCGCGGCTTGGGA
>CAMBQC010000022.1 GCA_945869855.1 Prosthecobacter debontii | reverse complement strand
AAGGCCCTCAAAAAGCACGCCTTCAAGCTCTTCCGCGGCCTCATCGGCGCGAAGATCCTCCACATCATCCCACCCGCCCAACGCACCGGCCCGCAGAAAGTCGTCGTCGATGTCTCGTTGCCCGAGGATTTCTCCATCAACCACGCCCTCAGCCTCTACCTACTCGACGCCATCCCGCAGCTCGACCCGACAGCCGAAGACTACGCGCTCAACGTCATCTCCCTCATCGAGTCCATTTTAGAAAACCCCGACATCGTCCTCCGCAAACAGGTCGATCTCCTGAAATCCGAGCTCATGGCGCGCCTCAAGGACGAGGGCATGGAGTTCGACGCCCGCATCGAATTGTTAGAGCAAGTCGAGCATCCCAAGCCCGGCGCGGAGTTCATCTACAACACCTACAACGATTTTAAACTCCGCCACCCCTACCTTGGCAGCGAAAACGTGCAGCCCAAGACCATCGCCCGCGAGATGATCGAGAACTACCAGTCCTTCGAGGACTACGTGAAAACCTACAAGATCGAGCGCGCCGAAGCCGTCCTGCTCCGCCACCTCAGCGAAGTTTACAAAGTCCTCGCTCAAACCGTCCCCGATCACGCGAAAACCGAGCAGCTCCACGAAGCCGAGTCCTTCCTCGAACTCATCGTCCGCCACACCGATTCCAGCCTGTTGGATGAGTGGCAGGCGATGAGTGGAAAAACTGAAAGCGGAAATCTGAAAGCTGAAATTCCAGATCAAAAATCAGCAATCAACAATCTTCAATCATCAATCCCCTACACGAAGAATAAAGCCGCGTTTCACCGCCACCTCCGCAACTACATTCTCACCCTCGTCACCGCGCTCTCCCGCCACGACACGGAAGCCGCCCTCGGACTCATCGCTCGCGAGGACGGCGATGGCAAACCGTGGTCCAACGAGCGCCTGCTCCAGCAGCTCAATACCTACCACGCCGCCCGCCACCACATCCGCCTCGACCCCGAAGCCCGCAACGCCCGCCATACGGTTATTTCCGAGGACGGCCTCACGATCCGCCAAACCCTCATCGACCCCGATGACCTCAACGACTGGCAGATCATCCTTACTCTCGATCTGATGAAATCGAACGAAGAGAGGACTCCCGTCCTGCACCTGGAAGGCATCACCGCCCTTTGAGCCTAAAATCCGCAGTTGGGGTTCATATTGGTGGAGTTGGAACTGCCGCTGACATAGGCGCGGATATCCGACACCTCGCGGCGCGGGAATGACTTTTCCTTGAGGATGAGGCCGTTGTGGTAGGTGCGGATGGAAATTTCGGTGGCGTTTGCCTAGATGCGGCGAAATTAAACTGACAGAGGATCGAGCTTTGCCGATACGGCTAAGCGGGAATCGCATCACCCCGGAACCACCCCGTCACGCTCGCCCTGGTCTTGTTGGCTGGCAGCACCTCATGCCAAAAGTCCCCGGCGAGAAAGCACACTAGCGTCCCCATCCGCGGCTCCACCGTGATGAAATCGCCTCCCTGCTCTCCGGGCGTTGTCCGCATCCTGAGTTCCCCCCCGTCGCCGGGCTGCCATGCGGGGTTCAAGTAAAGGATTACGGAAAGGATCCTGTCCTGGGTCCCGCGGTGGCGGTCGAGGTGGGGCTTGTAGAATCCGCCGGGCGGATACACCGCGAAGTGCCCATCGAAATCCACTAGGCCGAGGAAAAGCCTCCTGTTCAGCGCCACGCGCATTTCCTCCAGCGAGTCGAGGTAGGCCGTCTGGCAAGGGGAATTCCCTTCATCGCCCAACCACATCACATGATCCGACCGCACCTCCCCGCGGATCTTGAGGTTTCCCCCTCTTCCTACACCCGCAGGACGGAACACCCCCTCCCGCCACGAGTCCAAGCTCTCGCGTGAAAGATCCGCAGCCAAACCCTCCTCCATGAATCCTGGCCAGACGCACCAGCCCGTCTCCCGGATGGCATCCAAAAGTTTCACCAACCCGTTCGCATGTATCTCGTCCAGTCGTGAAGGGTGTTTCCCCAAAGCCCCTTCGACTAGGTAAATCTCAGGGGCTCCAACCTTTCATCGCGGAAACGGCGGATTTTCTCGGTGATTTCCTGCAGGGTCATTGTGGCGGGAAGTGTTCCAGACATCCCGGTGCGTGGACAGTATGGAGTTTACTTGGAGGGAAAAATACTTCCTTGACAAGATGGTGTTATTTTGAACAGTATTAGCCATGAGCTTACCCGAAAGAACAAGGCTGCGTTGGAAACTGGAGTGGAACAAGATGCGTGGAGGCGTCGCGCGGAAGTGGCGGAGATTCAGATTGGCCAGTAGGCGGCGGGAGGAACAGTTGGAGTTCCGCTGGTGATGGGTTCGAGGCAGCCGGAGATACTGGCCGGAATCGTAAATTTTCCGGATTTTGCGCTTACCCTTTAGGTGATGGTCGGCTAAGTGTTTTCAAAACCTGCCCATGTCGATCTCCTTCCCCAACGAATTTCCTCATCGCTATGCGGTTCTGGCGATTCCGATTTTGCTGGCGGTAGCGGTTTCCGCACAAACTGAAGGCGGTCATTCCACGCTCGCGCAGCGCGAGCTGGAGAGGCGGCAGGCATCCGTCCAAGAAGCGCAGATGCTCCTGCTGAAAGGCGACGAGGCATACCAAGCCGGTAAATTCAAGGAGGCGATGGATGCCTACGCGGGAGCAAGCGATGCGTTTCCCGAAGCCCCGGCCACGGCGGAACTGAAAGCGGCAGCCACCCAGCGCTACGCCCAGGCTTCCGTGGAATATGGACGCGAACTATCCCGGAAAGGCGATGTCGTGGAAGCCAAGGCGGTCGTCGACAAGGTGCTAGCCGACGGGGTTGCTCCCGACGATCCGATGGTAAACACCTTCCGCGCGGATCTCGATGACCCGATCCGCACGAATCCCGCCCTGACAAAGGAGCATGCGGCGGACATTGATGCAGTGCGCAGACTGCTCTACATGGCGCAGGGCGAGTTCGACCTCGGCAAATTCGATAACGCTAAGAAACATTATGAGGAGATCATACGGGTCGATCCGCACAACACAGCGGCGCGCCGGGGTCTGGAGCGGGTTGCCGCGGAGAAAAGCGCCTATTCAAAATCCGCGCGGGATCACACGCGCGCCGAGATGCTGGCCGATGTGGACGCAGGATGGGAACTGCCGCTTGCTCCCGAGCTAATCGTTCCCGATGCCGCCGAAACAGGCCGTATCGATTCCAACTTAAGTTTCATTCCCCTTTCCGCCAAGATCGAACGCATCATTATTCCTGAGTTCCGCCTTGTGGAGGCAAATCTGACGGATGCGCTGGAACTTTTACAACTATGCGCCGCCGAGAATGACACCTTCGAACTCGATCCCACAAGGAAGGGCATCAATATTGCGGTCAATGTGGGAGATCTGAATCAATCGCCAGGTAAGGAAATCTTCACCAAACGCTTCAACATGCAGGTCAAGAATGTTCCGGTCGCGACAATACTGAAATACATCAACGGAGCCACCAGAACGGTTTTCCGCACGGATGAGTTCGCAGTCACAATCTCGCCCGTCGGCATGGACACGAACGAGATGGTAGCCCGGACGTATCGTGTTCCGGCAGATTTCCTCAGCAATCTTTCATCCGGCGCGGTGGAGAGCAATGAGACGGAAGACATCTTCAACAGCGATGAGGGCAAAGGCGGGCTACTCGCGAAACGAATGGGTGTGCAGGAGGCGTTGGCTCAGCAGGGCATCACATTCGCCGAGGGGGCTTCCGCCACCCTCAACGCCTCCTCGAATACATTGCGCGTCGTAAACACGGAGGCGAACCTCGATGTGATCGAGCAGATCATCGATTCGATCGCGCAGACCGAACCGGTTTCCGTCGCGGTCCGCGTGACGATGCTGAAAGTAGAACAGGAAAAGCTCAAGGAGATCGGCTTCGACTGGATGCTGAACACTTTCACCTTCGGTGGAGACAGCTGGATACCTGGCGCGAGCAAACTAAATCTTTCCGGCGGAACGACGGGCAACGGCTCCGCGATCACCGACATAGCGAATCCGGGAGGTGTTCTTTTCCCTACCAACCCCATTACCGCCGGCAACCGGAGCGGTGACGGGGCAATCAGCGGGGATACACTTGATTCATTAATCGCTGCAGGTTCCTCCGGCGCCACGCAGAGCGAAAACAGGGCTCCAGGCGTATTCGGCGTGAACGGCACTGTCGGGGATGCCACGATACAGATGCTGATGCGCGGTCTCGACCAAAAAACCGGAGTGGATATGATGGCGCAGCCCTCCGTCACCACCCGCAGCGGTCAGGCCGCCTCCATTTTCATCGTGGAAGAATTCATCTATCCCACCGAATACGAACCCCCCGAACTGCCTAGCGGAGGAGGTGTAGGCACCACTAGTACGATCGTCACTCCAGCCACTCCCACCGCGTTTGAGCAACGCGACCTTGGCATCACGCTGGAAATCTTGCCTGTCGCAGATGACAAGCGTCGATATGTCGATGTTAGCCTGAAACCCGAAATTATTGATTTCGACGGTTTTATAAATTATGGCAGCCCCATCAACACCACGGACGCCGGTATTTTCGGCTCGGTTACTACACAATTGACCGAGAATGCGATACTGATGCCCATCTTCAGCATCCGCAGGACGGACTCGAACCTCGTCGTCGCCGATGGCGCCACTATCGTAATTGGCGGAATACTCAAACAGGAGATCACGGATGTTCAGGATAAAACCCCCGTACTGGGTGATATTCCAGTCGTCGGCAGGCTTTTCCAATCCGAAGCAGAAAGCACCCGCTCCACTGCTGTGCTGTTTCTGGTTCAAGTAGAGCTTCTCGATCCGACCGGGAGGCCATTTCGTGAACGTTGAGCACCTGTATCCAGACCGAATCCATGCCCCTCCCGAACAGCGATAAGGATAGATACACCATCGATGAGATGATGAACCGCCTAAAAAGGCGCAAGGAGGCCGAACCGCCACCCGAACTCGTAACCCGTCCAGATGGCAGCCAAGCGCTCAAGGTTAAAAAACGCAGGAGGCGGACGGATCAGTCGGTAGACAATGAAACTAGGCTGAAAAAGCGTGTTCAGATCGTCCAGATTGTCGGCGGGGTTCTGCTTCTTTCACTAGTCTTGCTGGCGGTGGGTATCGGCTTCATATATGTGAACAGCGCCGCATACCGGAAATCATTGATCGGCAAGCTGAAGGCTTCGAGCGGTGCCGTCGTGACGATGGAGCAGTTCCGCATGAACCCTGTAGAAGCTATCGCAAGCAAAACGAATTTCTCATGGCCCGAAGGTAACGTTTTGGACAAGCTCGAGCTGCGTTCGCTCACAGCCGTAATCTCTCCATCGACTTTTGCTGGCGCTACTTTCAGAGGCGATGAAATCGTGGCTCTATCCGCAAAGCTATCGCTTAAAGCATCCGATCCGTCCAGTCCGGTCAGGCACGTGCCAAAGCCAGCGGGTGCCCTCCCGGTCAAATTTTCCCGCTACGCCACATCGTCATTGGACATCACTTTCGGAGCCTGCGGCGGTCTATCTGGCGCAGAGGCGTCTTTGTTCCCCGCTCTGGTTGCAGGACAATCAGATTTGCGTTTGAGTGGCGGCCTTTTGAAGCTGTCCGGCTGGCCACCGCTATCGCTTGATCGCTCTTATATCAAGGTTCGGAATTCAGAGCTCCAGATTCAGACCATGCGGCTCGGCGTTCCCGGAACTGACGTCCTAAAATCATCGGTTGGATTCATCGATTTCTCGGGGGCGCTGAACCCTAACGGCATGAATGGAACGCATACACTGTCGGCCAAACTATCCAATTTCCCGCTTACCTATCTGTTAGGCAGCGATCTGGAGCAATTCTTCGTAGGCAGGGTGGACAGTGTGGATATTCCTGACTCCAACTTTCTCAGCTTCAACGTCGACTCCCCGGAAAGTGCAAGACTGGAGTTGACCGCTACAAATGCCTTGGAATCACGAATTGATATGTCGGGATTCAAGTTCATGCAGAGCCTGGCTTTGGCCTTTAATGATCGTTGGTATGAAATGCCGGTCTTTGACGACGATGTCACTCTGGTTGTTAAAAGAACCGGTAAAATATCCAACATATCCGGCATCAATCTCGTTGAACGCGGCAAAATGGTCGTTCGCGGAGATCTCATCAATGGCGAGGGTGGCACGATCAATGGAAAACTCCGTATCGGCATACCTAATTCCACTGTGATCACCTGTGGGGACAATAAAATCGCGCAGATGTTCGGAGAAGTGCGCGAAGGATACCGCTGGATTGAGGTGGAAATCAGCGGAACGGGTGCTTCACCCGAAGATAATTACAGGACGCTATATATGGATACCAGCTCCCAAAAAAAGCCATCCACTACCGGACAGGGGGCAACGCAGGATTCCTTCGAGGAGCTGATTCAGGGGGAGTGAGCGCGCGGGGTGCCACCGAAAATCGGAGGTATCTCGGATTAAAGCATCGAAAATATCCTTCCGGTAAACCTTTCCCCCGCTGCGAAACGGGGTTGCCAATCAACGGAAAACGGCTAAGAGGTGTGCAATGAAACTTTTCGCAATGTTATCCGTCCTGATTGCCTTCGGTCTTGCCGCCTGCGAGCGCCATGAATTCGACGGTCCTGAAGGCACTAAGCGCCTGCACGGACACGGCGAGTCTCATGCCGAACACTCCGGGGATGAGGCGGCTCATTGATGCGTTACGCTATCCCGTGCCACGCAGTTCGCCGGCGTGTGTAAGATCAGTTTTCACAAGCGGATAATGAACCAGGATATCGCATTTACTATATTTGTCGTCTTGCTGACGCTGGTAGCTTTTATCCGGGAGTGGGCTCCACCCGACGTGCTCGCGCTCTCCATCCTGTGCCTTCTCGTCGCGCTGGGACTGGTGGAAATGGGGGACATGTCCTCCGTCTTCCGCAACGAAGCGCCGCTGACCATCGCCGCGCTTTTCGTGATCGGCGGGGCACTGGAAAAATCCGGTGCGGTGGATCAGATCGGGCGGCTTCTTCAGCATCGTGTGAAGGGCGGAGTCCGCGCATCCATCTTCGCCTTCTCCGTGGTGGCTACGTTCTTCAGCGCATGGATGAACAACACCGCCATCGTCGCGATCCTTTTGCCGGTCGTTCTCGGCTTCGCCCGCTCGAAGGAGATTCCCGCCTCCAAGCTACTGATTCCGCTTTCCTATTCCTCCATCCTCGGCGGCTGCTGCACGCTCATCGGCACCTCCACCAACCTCCTTGTCAACGGAACCCTGAAAGACATGGGACTAGAACCGATGTCGATGTTCGCCCTTGCCCCGTTGGGCATACCTCTCGCGATCGCCGGCATTGCTTACATGGTCATCTTTGGGCCGAAGCTATTACCCTCGCGCTCATCGATCACCGGCAGCTTAGAGATCGATCATCGCACCACGCCGCTGCATCACCTGCTCATCAGCGAGGGCTCGCAACTGGTCGGAAAAAAACTTCTCGACACCCAGCTCGGCAGCCGGGAGGCGGGCATCCATGTGCTTGAAATCCGCCGTCGCGGCGCGCGCCTGATGGTGCCGCTCAGTGAAGTGAGTGTGGAGCGCAACGACCGTTTTCTAGTCGCCTTACACCGCCGCAAAGGCGGAGCTGCGAAGGCAGAGGAGCTGTTCCGTGATATCGGGGCACAGGAGCTTTCTGTAGTCGATGGCATCGTCTCCGAGCTGGTGGTGCCGAATGAGTCATCCATCGTCGGGCGGACGTTGGCCGCCTCGGATTTCCGCCAGCGTTACAACTGCGTAGTCCTGGCGGTGCATCGCAACGGGCTGAACATCACCAGCCGCATGGCGGAGATCGAGATCGAGCGCGGCGACACCCTGCTCGTCATCACGGCGGTGAACAACCTGCCAGAGCTCAAGGCGACACGTGACTTCGTGCTCACCGACGCGCCGGAAGCGAAGCGCGACGACCTACCTGCACCGCCGGTGCGCCGCTGGCCCATCGTGTTCTCATGGAGTGTTTTGGCAGCGGTGGTAATCACCGTCACGATTACGGATCTGCTCAGCCGCATGGGTCTGGGCGTCCCCTCCATTCCCATTCATTACGCCGCTCTGGTCGGGGCGCTTGCATTGCTATGGTCGGGGATACTCACCCCGCGCGAGGCCTATCAGAGCGTGGACTGGCAGGTGCTCCTAATGCTTTACGGCCTACTCGGGCTGGGCATGGCCATGCAGACCACGGGCACCGCTGAGTGGCTTGCGAGACAGCTCGTCTCAGGTGCGGAGTGCTTTGTTTCCTCGGGCATGATGCCCTATGTGATGCTCTGGATCGTGTTCATTTTCACCCTAGGCCTCACCGAGGTGCTTTCCAACAATGCGACCGCTGTAATGATGGTGCCCATCGTCGTCCGGCTTGCGGCGGAGCTCAACGTAGATTCGCGTCCGTTCATTATGGGCATCACGGTGGCCGCCTCCTGCGCGTTCGCCCTGCCGATGGGATACCAGACGCACATGATGGTTTACGGCCCGGGCGGATACCGCTTCTCCGACTACCTGCGCATGGGCATACCGCTCAACATCCTCTGCACCTTGATCGCCTGCCCCATCATCCCGCTGATCTGGCCTTTCTGATGCGGCTGGTCATTCGCCGCTCTTGACTTTACGCAGGGTAAACCGCTTAGAATGCGGGCGTGTCAAAGTGCTTTGTTACGCTAACGTCGGTTTTTTTGGGTTTGGGTTTCGCGCATGGCCAGGATTGGGCGCGTGAAGGGGTGGATTTCGGGATGATCGAGAGCCGTGCTCGCGACCTCGCGAACCGGGAATATGTGGCTCCGGACAAGGAGTCTCTACCGGAGTGGATGAAGGCGCTGACCTACGACCAATACCGCGACATCCGTTTCGATCCGCAGAAGGCTCTGTGGGGCGGGGAGAAGCTGCCGTTCCGCGCGATGTTCTTCCATCCGGGCTACCTGTTCCGGGAGCCGGTGGGGATCAACGAGTTCACGGACACGCACCGCCAGCGCGTCCGGCTTTCCGAGGCTTTCTTCAACTACGGCCCCCTGATCAAGAATCACGGCGAACTGCCGGCGGACGGCGGGTTCGCGGGGTTCCGCCTGCACGCGCCGCTGAACGATCCCAATGTTTTCGACGAACTGGTGGTTTTCCAGGGAGCGAGCTACTGGCGCGCGCTGGGCAAGGGGCAGAAATACGGGATTTCCGCAAGGGGCATCGCGGTGGACACTGGAGCCGAGGGTGTGACGGAGGAATTCCCGATGTTCCGAGAATTCTGGCTGAAGAAGCCGCAAGAAGGCGCGGACCGGGCGGTGATGTTCGCCCTTCTCGACGGGCCTTCGTATTCCGGCGCGTATGAGTTTTCGATCATACCGGGCGAGGACACGATCATGTCGGTGCGCGCGGTGCTGTTCACGCGGAAAGAGGTGAAGCGGCTGGGTATCGCGCCGATGTCGAGCATGTTCTGGTTCGGCGAGAACTCACGCCGCCGCTTCGATGACTTCCGGCCCGAGGTGCATGATTCGGACGGCCTTGCGATCCGCATGGGCACCGGCGAGCGCATCTGGCGGCCGATCTGCAACGATACAGGCAACCTGCAGTTCAGCTTTTTCAACATGGCGAAATGCGACGGCTTTGGCTTGCTGCAGCGTGACCGCCGCTTCGCTGCCTACGAGGATGGCGAGGCCGCGTATGACCTCCGCCCCTCACTTTGGATCGAGCCCACCTCCGACTGGGGTGCGGGCAGCGTGATGCTGATGGAAATTCCAACCGGCAATGAATTGGCCGACAACACCGTGGCGATGTGGGTTCCCGAAAGATCACCGAAACCGGGCGACCGTCTTGAGTTCCAATACCGCCAGCATTGGACGATGGAAACGGATCCCTCCGAGGCGGACGGGCATGTGGTGGCGACGCGGACGGGTACGCACGAATGGCAGCCGGAGCAGCGGACAATGATCGTGGAGTTCGAGGGCACGAATCTCACAGGCAAGGACGGCGCGATGCCGGAGGCGCTCGTGGAAGCTGGCGGCGACGCGGCTGGAAAAGTCCGCATCCAGGGGATTGCGGTGCAACCGATTTCTGACGGACGGCTGAGACTCGGGTTCCAGATCCTGCCTGCGGAGGAAGGCGGGAAACTGGCCGATGTCGGTGCCGTGGAGCTGCGTGCCGCGCTGAAGAGGGATGGCGATTTCCTGACCGAAACATGGGTTTACCGAATCAATCCCTAGACTCCCTCCGCCCCCTGAGCGAACCCGAGCTCGAGGAGTGGGAGGATGCCTATGCGGCGGTCGAGGCCTATCTCGGTGCGCTGCGGATCCGCAACCGCCTGCTCGTCGCGGAGCTGGTGCGGAAAATTCTCTGGCGGGCATCCGCACGGCGGGCGGCTGAGCCGCGGAGCACGGCCCGGAAACTGGCGATGGAGGAGACCCTTTCCGAAATCGGCGAGTGGACGGAGCGGGTGCTTGAGGCTCCGCTCGTTGACGGCCGGCTCGCGGCGCGGGGAAGGCTGGCGCTGTTGCTCGCCGGGATGCCCGACCGCTGGCAGGGAGTTTTCCTGACACCCGCACCGTGGCCGGACGAATTCGTGGCGGCGATGCGCAGTTCCTACTTCGCGGCCGGCCCGCAGTTCGCGGAGCTGACGATGGTGCCCAAGCCGCTTGAACTCAACGCGATCGCCAGCGGCGCAGCGCAGTGGTGGGAAACGATGGACAGGAGTCCCATCGTCAAGCGCATGTTCCTGGTCTTTGTGCTGGCGGTGGTGGCCGGAGTCGTGTGGTTCATATTTTTCGACTGATGGCCGAAAGCGAAACAACTCCCGGCGCGGAAGCGAAGCCGTTCCATCCACGCTCCTCGGCGAAGTGGCGGCGCTTCTTTTTCTTCGCAAGCGTGACATTGGTGAACATCGCCGCCGTATTGTGGCTGGCCGACCTTTTTTGGTGCGCCGGACTACACCGCGCCCACGTTCCGCTGATTATTATTTTCGCAATCCTTAACGGGCTGCTCACCCTCGGTTCGTTCCATGCGCTTTTCGGAGCGTGGGACATCATTCGGGGGCGGCGGCGCACGGTACGGATCACGGAACTCGCCGACGGGCCGGCGGCGGTGCTGGGGAAACGCCACGCGGTGGTGATGCCGGTATACAACGAGGACAGCGCGAAATTCTGCGCCCGCATCGAGGCGATCTTCCGCTCCATCGAGGCCACGGGTCACCTCGATTCGTTCGACTTTTTCATCCTCAGCGACACCCGGGATCTCGATCTCTGGGTGCTGGAGGAGGTGGCATGGACGAACCTTTGCCGCAGGCTCAAGGGCTTCGGGAAAATCTACTACAGGCGCCGTAAGACGAACGACAACCGCAAGGCGGGCAACATCGGCGATTTCGTGCGAACATGGGGCGGTGGCTACGAGGGGATGCTGGTGCTGGATGCCGACAGCCTGATGGACGGCGCGGACATCGTGAAAATGGCCAAAGTGATGGAGGCGTATCCGAGGCTCGGCATCCTGCAGACGCCGCCGAAGCTGATCCGCGGAGTTTCCGTTTTCACGCGCCTCCAGCAGTTTGCGATGCGGCTCTATGGCCCACTCTTCATCCGCGGTCTGAATTTCTGGCAGCTCGGCGGAGGTAGCTACTGGGGTCACAACGCGATGATCCGCGTGAAACCGTTTTCCGAATTCTGTGAGCTTCCCGCGCTGCCCGGCCGGGAGCCGTTTGGAGGACGCATCCTCAGCCATGATTTCGTGGAGGCGGCGCTGATGGTCTCGGAAGGCTGGGAGGTCTGGCTGGCATGGGATATCGAGGGGACCTACGAGGAAGCGCCCCCCACCCTAGTGGACCACCTCAAGCGCGACCGGCGCTGGTGCCAAGGCAACCTCCAGCACCTCTGGCTCATCTTCGCCCGCAAGCTGCCGCTGACTGTCCGCGTCCACCTTTTCATGGGGATCATGGCCTACCTCGGCAGCCCGCTGTGGTTCCTATTCCTGATCATGGGCACATGGCTTGCATGGGATTTCAAGATGAGCGATCTCAGCTCGCTGCCATTCGACGGCTTCGTGGAAAAGTGGTTCGGGATCGGCGGGCAGATGCAGGCCATGGTGTTGACGGGGCTAGTTTTCACACTCCTGTTCCTACCAAAAATACTCGCCCTGTTGGGCGCGCTGCTGGCACCGAAAATCAGGCGTTCATTCGGCGGTGCGTTTGCACTGCTCACGGGGACTTTTCTCGAAACGCTGCTCTCCATCCTCCTCGCACCTTGCGCAATGATGGCGCACACGCTGATGGTGGCAGGTATCATTTCTGGACGGGCGGTCGGATGGGGAAATCAAAGCCGTGAGACGGATGGCACCGCATGGCGCGATGCGATGGT
The DNA here is from genome assembly GCA_945869855.1 of Prosthecobacter debontii. GTDB lineage: Bacteria > Verrucomicrobiota > Verrucomicrobiia > Verrucomicrobiales > Akkermansiaceae > Luteolibacter. The sequence goes on along the minus strand of CAMBQC010000022.1, from coordinate 11,979 downwards.
GTTTCATGCCGTGCCCACGCTTGCGGGTATCGTATGGGCTTTCATCGCATGGCGGATCGGCTTTGTGTTTGCGCTTTGGATGTCGCCCATACTTCTAGGGCTGGTGTTGTGCATTCCAGTTTCCGTTTGGACTAGCCGGGCTCGCTACGGTCGAGCGCTGGCGAGACGCCATATCCTCGCGACACCAGAGGAAATCGATCCCCCGGCTATTGTTGAGCTAGCGGATGAAGCCGCAAGATGTGGGGCTACAGCTCTTGATGCCGGGGTGGCAGGCAGGGAGGGCGTGATCGCGGCCGTGGTCGATCCCTATGTGAACGGTGTTCATGTTTCTCTCCTAGAGCATTGTGAGATGAATCCTGTCGAGGAGGCGCTCGCGAAAAGGTGTCTGAAAGAGGGAACGGAAGCGTTGTCCAAATCCGAGCTGTCCCAGTTGCTTTATCTTACCCCCGCGATGCTAATGATGCACCGGACGGTATGGCTGGGCCTCAGTGATGACGTGGGGCCGCTATGGATGCGCGCGGTGGAGAGTTACCGCCGCCGCGGCGAGTTGGCGGGCGATTGAGTCAGGTTGCCTATACCAAGGATTGAGCCGCCTTGCCTGCCGCCCGGATTGCGGATAGTTTCGCGCCATGCATGCGGCGACATTGATTGCAAGGAAACGGGAAGGGCAGGCGCTTTCCACGGAGGAAATCGGTTGGCTGGTGGACGGTTTTGTCAGGGGTGATGTCGCGGACTACCAGATGTCGGCTTTCGCGATGGCGGTGTTTTTCAAAGGCATGTCCGCAGTGGAGACCGCGGCGCTCACGATGGCGATGATGCGCAGTGGCGATGTGTTTGAGCATCCACCCGGGCCGGTGTTGGTGGACAAGCACTCCACTGGCGGCATCGGCGACAAGGTTTCGCTGATCCTCGCGCCGCTGGTTGCATGCGCGGGTTGCCGGATACCCATGGTTTCCGGGCGCGGGCTGGGCATTACGGGCGGCACTCTCGACAAACTGGAGTCCATTCCCGGTTTCCGTGTGGGAATCGGCATGGATGAGGCGGCGGAAATCCTGGCCGATCTTGGTGTGGTGATGATGGGGCAGACCGAGCGCTTCTGCCCGGCGGACAAGAAGCTCTACGCCCTTCGCGATGTGACCGGCACCGTGCCCTCCATCGCGCTGATCACCGCCTCGATCATGTCGAAGAAAATGGCGGAGTCTCTCGACCGGCTCGTGCTCGATGTGAAATACGGCTCCGGAGCGTTCATGAAAACCCGCGAGCTGGCTCAAGAACTGGCGGACGGTATGATCGCCGTGGGGAAGGAAATGGGTGTTGAGGTTTCCGCACTGCTCAACCCTATGAACGAACCGACCGGCCGCGCTGTCGGCAACGCCTTGGAGGTGATCGAGGCCATCGAGTGCCTTGACGGGAAAGGGCCGGAGGATCTCCGCAACGTCGTCCTGGATCTCAGCGAGAGGATCGCCGGGATATCGCGGACAGAACTCTCAGCGATGCTCGACGACGGCACCGCGCGGCGGAAATTCGACGCGATGGTCGCCCGGCAAGGCGGTAGCCCCGGAGACCTGCTGCACCTCGCGGAAATCCACAAAGCGCCCGTGATCCGCGAGGTAAAAGCCCCCCTTTCCGGTCGCGTGCTAGCGGTGGACGCGGGCCTCATCGGCCAAGCCTCTCTCGAACTCGGCGCCGGCCGCACCAAGGCGGAGGATGCCGTCGATTTCGCCGTCGGCTTCGACCGGCTTGTAAAATGCGGGGGACAGGTTTCCCAAGGCGATGTCATCGCCCGCATCCACGCCCGTTCAGATCAAGCCGCCAACCGGGCGGAAGTGGCCTTCCGTCGCGCGGTATCCTTCGGTATCGATTGATGCGCCGCCGCTAGGCCAGCAATGAGAGCATCCGAGCACTTCACCGGAACCAAGCACTTGCCAATCACACGATTCCCTTCCGAAGATCCCTCAGGCCCCAAAGTGTTCCCTTTACAGCCGCTCCCCCGCCTCTAAGCTTCCTCGCACCATCCTTTCGCATCTGACCAAATCGTTCTCGCATACTGGCAAAAGCCTCGTTCACGAATCCCTTGCTGCCAATCGCCGCGCCATTTGTGAAATAACGAATCCAACACCGCAACATCTTCGAAGTTTCCAGATCTTTCAAAGCGCTTTCGTGATAAAAGACTGACAACTGGCCTGTCTCTACCTTAACCCATCATCACACAGAGGAACTTTAGCTTTTCAGGGAAATCTCCGCGATGAGTTTGCACAATTCGGGGAAGGACAGACCGGCAGCGGCGGCGGATTTGGGGAGGAGGGATGTTTCCGTCATGCCGGGGATGGTGTTCGCCTCGAGGACGTAGGGGCGGTTGTCCGCACCGAGCATGACATCGACGCGCGAATAGACCTCGATACCGAGGGCATGGTGGGCGGCGACGGCGGCGGCCTGCACGGCCTTGGTGGTCTCCAGGTCGAGGTCGGCGGGGCAGATGTATTGGGAGCCTTGGGTGCCGGAGAGCCAGGGGTATTTCGCGGCCATATCATAGACGCCTTCGGGCGGGATAATATGGACGACGGGGTAGGCCTTGCCGTCGATGACGGGCACGGTGAGCTCGGGGCCGGAGATGAATTCCTCGATGAGGAGATCCTTGGAATGGTTGGCGGCCTTGGCGATCGCGGCCTCGGCTTTCATCTGGGTTTTCACGATCTCGATGCCGACGGAGGAACCTTCGCGCGGCGGCTTCACGACAAAGGGCGCGGGGAAGGAGGGCATTACTGGGCCGTTTGAGCAATCGATAACCTCCGAGCGTGGGGTCGGGACATCGGCGGCGAGGAACGCCTGTTTCGCGAGGCTTTTGTCGAAGGCGCGGCGGGAGGAGTCGGCGCGTGCGCCTGTGTAGGGGGTGCCTTCTGCGTCGAGAATTTCCTGAAGCCGACCGTCCTCGCCAAAGGTGCCATGGATCACGTTGAAACACAGACCGGTGCCTGCGGGTAGTGCGATCTCCGTGCCGGTGACATCGACCGGGACGGCATCAAGACCGAGAGAGAGAAGGGCGTTGAGGACGGCCTTGCCGGAGGCGAGAGAGACTTGCCGCTCGGAGCCGGGGCCGCCCATAAGGACGGCGATCTTGATATCGGACAGCATATAGTTAAAGGAAGTTTGATGAGAGCGATACAGATGCATCGAATGCAGTGTCTGCGATTATTTGTTTACAAAATATTTAGATGTTTCGAGAGGTCGCTTAGAAAAGGTTACGGCGGGGATGATTGTCTCGATGCAGCCCGAACTAAAAGTAATTTCGAAGAACGACGCAAAAGGCACCATGACTTTTTTTTGGAATAAACAACGTGTCTTTGTCGCTCTAATAGCTGAAGTGTGGAGTTACTCCCTCTCAAAAAATAAAATACACCCCATGAAAATTGTCTGCAAAACCAAGAATGGAGAAAGCCGTGAAGCCCTTCTCAAGGAATATTTCATCACCGCCTCCTTGATCGCCCTTCTGAAGCGTGTCGGTGAGGAAACAGCAAAAGCCGCGGCCTATCGCGTGAAGACCGCCGCTCATGCCAAGGTGCGCATCTGATTTTATCTCTAAGGGCTCGTTTATCGACCTTTAACAAATCAAGTGCTCAATCCGAAGAGCGGCAAAGGGGCATCCTGTGCCGCACTTCATATTGCTGCTTAATTTTCCGGAGGGGTGGATGGAGATTTGGCGGATATGTTATCCGCCGATTTCCGTGCGACCGGTGAGCTGGGCGCCTTCTTCCATCGAAAACACCTTGGATTTGATGTCGCCATTGATTTTAGATTTATCTTTCAGTTCGCAGCGCTGGGAGATAATTTTGCCTTCCACTTTGCCATAAACCTTCACTTCGCCGGCGGTGATATCGCCCTTGATCTTCGCATTTTCGCCGATGGTGATCTTGCCTTTATCCGAGGTAATTTCCCCTTCGATTTTGCCGTCGATGATCATGTCGTTGGAGAAACGGATTGAACCGATGATCTCGATTCCGGCGGAGAGGACGTTGGTAGCATTTGCCATGGCGCCGGAACCTAAGCAAAGCGGCGGGGGGCTTGCAACCCGAAAGAATTCGACAAGTTAGTCCTGTCAGTAAAAAAAAATTCCGCTAGAAAAAGGGAAAGCCAAACGTTTACCTGAAATGCCCAGAGTCATCATCACCGTCCCGGAGAAAAACGCTCAGCCTTACCGGTTCGGCCTAGATCGGAAATCCATCCGTATCGGGCGCGGCACCGACAACGACATCGTCATCGACTCCGGTTCGGTTTCTGTTAAGCACGCGGAGATGCGCCGCGTTCCAGGTGGCTACGAACTTGGAGATATTGGCTCCACGAACGGCATCAAGCACCTTGGGATCCGCCACGACAAGATCGCCCTCGTTCCCGGGATGTCGCTTCGGTTGGGCGATGCGTCCTTCGATTTCACCCTGACGGATGAGGAGCTAGAGGCAATCGCACTTGATAAACCTCATGGTGCTTTCCCTACTCCGGCGGAAGCCAGTCCTCAATTGCACCCGGCTGCCACCGAAGAAGCCACGAAACCGAAGCCTAGGCGGGCTCCAGCAGCTACGCCGCAGACGTCATCGGGTGTCGGCGTGGGAATGGTTCTGCTTTTCCTGGTTCTAGCCGCCGCCGCGTTTTTCACGGGTCTCGCGATACGGCATCAGAAAGATACCGGCGAGGCGCTTATCAAAGCCATCGTAAACAAACCGTTTCCCGGGAAAAAAGCTAGGGACTAAGCCTAACTCAGACATTGAAGCGGAACTCGATCACGTCGCCGTCTTTTACGACGTATTCCTTGCCTTCGATGCGGAGTTTGCCGGCCTCCTTGGCGGCGTGCTTGGTGCCAAGCAAAACGAGATCGTCGTAGTGAACGACTTCCGCCGCGATGAAGCCGCGCTCGAAATCGGTGTGGATCACGCCCGCAGCTGCGGGGGCCTTATCGCCCTGGCGGATCGTCCATGCGCGGGTTTCCTGCACGCCGGTGGTGAGATAGGTGCTGAGGCCGAGGAGATGATAGACGCCGCGGATCAGGTTGGATACGCCGGAATCTTTCACGCCCATGTCGGCGAGGAATTCGGCCGCTTCTTCCGGTGCGAGGTCAGATAGCTCCTCCTCGATGCGCGCGGAAATCACGATTGCCTCGGCTCCCGAGTGTTCGGATGCGAATTTACGCACCGCCGCCACCTGCGGGTGGGAGTCGGGGTTTTCGGTTGCGCCTGCGAGTTCGTCCTCTGCCACGTTGCAGGCGTAGATCGTCCGCTTCGAGGAGAGCAGAAAAAATCCTTTTACGATCTCGGCGTCGTCGGTGGAGAAATCGATGGTCAGTGCCGGTTTGCCCTGATCGAGATGGGGCATGATGATGTCGATCAGCTCGACCTCCTTTTTCGATTCCTTGTCGCCGCCCTTCGCCTTTTTCTCACGTGAGGAGCGGCGTTTTTCCAAGGCGGCCATGTCGGCGAGGATCAGCTCGGAATTGATAATCTCGATGTCGCGGATCGGATCCACGGAGCCGAGCTCGTGGATGATGTCGTCGTTTTCAAAACAGCGTACCACCTGCACGATGGCATCGGTCTCGCGGATGGTGGCGAGGAATTGGTTTCCCAATCCCGCGCCATCGGAGGCACCTTTCACAAGGCCGGCGATGTCCACGAACTCGATGGCGGTCGGCACCAGTTTCTGGGAATTGGAAATTTTCGAGAGTATGGCGAGGCGCTCGTCGGGAACCATCACGATGCCGATATTCGGGTCGATCGTGCAGAACGGATAGTTCGCCGCTTCCGCCTTGCGGGTGCGAGTGACGGCGTTGAAAAGTGTCGATTTCCCGACGTTGGGTAGGCCTACGATTCCGGCTTTGAGCATGGCGGGCGGAGGTTGCGCGGGGCGCTTGCCTTCGGCGAGAGAAAAATGGGGCGAACAACAGGGGCGGGACGAGGCGATTAGAGCCTGCCGCGAGAGGCGGCAGCTATTTCTGCCTCGCGACGGCTTTGAGGCGCAGGGCGTTGAGGGCGATGAAGCCGGTGGCGTCGTCCTGGTTGTAGGCTTCTTCCTGACCGCCTTCCATGGTAGCGATGGCCTCGGAATACATGCTGTGGGGAGAGCGGCGCCCGGCCTGCATGACATTGCCCTTGTAGAGCTTCATACGGACTTCACCGGAGACTTTTTTCTGCGTCTCGGTGACGAGGGCTTGGATCGCCTCGCGCTCGGGGGCGAACCAGAAGCCGTTGTAAACGAGTTGCGCGTATTTCGGAATCAGCGAGTCGCGGATGAACATCGCCTCACGGTCCACCACGAGCGTTTCGAGGTCGCGGTGGGCGGCGAGCAGGATGGTGCCGCCGGGGGTTTCGTAGATGCCGCGCGATTTCATGCCGACGAAGCGGTTCTCCACGATGTCGACGCGGCCGATGCCGTTGCGGCCGCCGAGTAGGTTGAGCACGCGCATCACGCCGTAAGGGGCAAGCAGGGCGTAGCCGTCCTGCTGGCCGGTGGATTTCACATCGCCGAGTTCGGAAAGGAGGGTGTCGAGGTTGTCGTGCTTCAGGCCGATGGCGTTGCCCTTTTCGAAAAGGATCTGGATGTATTCGGCGGCGTTGGGAGCTTCCTCGGGGGAAACAGAGAGGACATACATGTCAGTGTCCGCCGGAGTGGTGGCGTCATACCACGGATCTTCCATGGCACCGGCCTCGAAGGAGATATGGAGGAGGTTGCGGTCCATCGAGTAGGGCTTTTTCATGGAAGCCTTGATCGGGATGTTGTTCGCCTCGGCGAAGGCGATCATCTCGGCGCGGCCGGGGAACTGCTTGCGGAATTCCGCGTCGCGCCATGGGGCGATGCACTTGATGTTGGGGGCGAGGGCGGCGGCGGAAAGCTCGAAGCGGACTTGGTCGTTGCCTTTTCCGGTGGCGCCGTGGGCGATGGCATCGGCCCCTTCGGCGAGGGCGATTTTGATCATGTCCGCGGTGATGCAGGGACGGGCAATGGAGGTGCCGAGCAGGTAGCGACCCTCGTAGATCGCCCCGGCCTGGATCATCGGGAAAATGTAGTTGGCCGCGAAGTCTTCCTTGAGGTCGCCGATAAAACATTTCGAAGCGCCGGTGGAGAGGGCTTTTGCTTCCAGACCATCGAGCTCGTCGCCTTGGCCGACATCAGCGCAGTATGCGATGATCTCCGCGTTGTATTTTTCCTTGAGCCAGAGGAGGAGGACGGAGGTATCAAGGCCTCCGGAATATGCGACGACGATTTTCATAAACTTTAAATTTTAAATTCTAAACCTCAACAAAGAGGGAGGCGGGCGGGAAGGTAGGGGACGGGGCGAGGGAGAAAAGCGGAATCTTTCGTTTCGTTTTTAGGGCTTCATTTACCACCGAGGCAACGAGAGGGAGAGGAGGATACATGGGAAGACATGGGAAAAATGGGAAGAGGAGCTTCCATCCCCTCAGTGTTCTCCCTCCTCCTCTGTGCCTCTGTGATCTAGAAAGCCGGATGCAAAATGAAAAAGCCGGACTCCTTTTCTGGGAGGCCGGCTTGGGAAAGGATTGGGTAAAGCGGATCAGCCCTCGGTGGATTCCTCACTGGCGGGGGCCTCCTTGGCCACCTTTTTGGCGGGAGCCTTTTTCGCGGCGGCCTTCTTGGCGGGCGCTTTTTTCGCGGCGGTTTTCTTTGCTACGGCGGGTTTTTCACCGGGCTCGACCTGTTGAGCGGCTTTCTTTATCTTCGTCTTGGGCAACAAGCCGTTGAGCTTGGCCTGCTCCTGTTTACGCTTAAGATAGTCCGCCCGGCGGCGGCGTTTGATGATTTTGTTTGATTGCTGTCCCATGGTTGCTGGACAGTGGCTAGGGCAGCGCAACGGGCGTATCAAGCCGAATCTTCATTTCCTTTCCAACCCCGTGATCGCTACCGAGGCCATCCTGATCCGCACCACCCGCCTGACGGACACTAGTCTCATCGTTCATTGGTTCACCGAGAGCGATGGCTTGCTCAAGACAGTGGCAAAGGGTGCGCTGCGCCCGAAGAGCGCGTTCGCGGGGAAGCTTGACCTTTTTTTCTCGGGGGAAATCGGCATCGCGCCGGCCCGGAAAGGCGAGCTGCACATTCTAAGGGAAGTCGCGATTTCGAACTGGCGGCAGGGATTGCGTCGCCAATACGCAACCACGCTCATGGCCGGATATTTTTGCCAGCTTGTGGAGGCGGCGGTTGAGCCGGGCCACGCCGACGCGCTCCTGCACGATCTTCTCCGCCGCGGGCTCGATCACCTCGACGCCGAGGAGCCGAGCTTGAAGGTGCTACTTCATTTCGAGAGGCAGCTTGCGGAGATTTTAGGTGTGTCCGGAGCAGGCAGAGGTGAGGATGCGCTGCGCGATCACATTGGAAAACTACCGGGAGCGAGGATGGAAATTATGGAGCGGTTGGGGGCGTGAATTGATCAGCATATCTGGGAGGAGTGGATACAATGATGCCGCACAGAATTGGGAATCGCGGGGGTTTTTTGCTCGCTATGGAGAAAGGTCGTGCATACCTTTTTTGAATAAAAACTTTTATGCCCCTAGATACCGCGATAGCCAATTTCATTCAGCTTATGTTGGACCGCGCCGAAACACTCCGAACGAAAGGAAACCTTTCTGAGGCATTGCATACCGCGAACGCCGCCGTGGAGAAATGCGAGCAACAGCTGGGGCCGGATCTTGACCACATTGAGGCGTTTGTGACCTCGCTAGAAAGACGAGCGGATCTTTATCTTGAGCTGGGGCAGTTTGTCGAGGCGGCGGATGACCTGAAGCACGCGATCGACCAGCTGGACAACCGTCCGGACCGCAGCGGTCAAGTGGGCAGGCTCTACGCGCTGTTGGGAGCGGCTTATGATGGTCAAGAACGTCCCGAGAAAGCGATTGGTGCGTGGCAAACTGCGGTAGTTTGTTTCGAGAAGAACGAGCCTCCAATGCTCATGGATGTGGCGGCGCTCACGAACAATCTGGGTTTCATGGCAAAGGCAAGTGGCGATCTCGGTAAGGCAGAGGATTATTTCCTGAGGTCCCTTGAGATCATGCATGCCGAAGCGGGGGCTAAACACGAGGAGACGGCGTCGGTCTCGAACAATCTTGGGGCCGTTTATCTGGCCGCTGGTTATTTCGATCAGGCACGAGAAATGCACATGATGGCTCTGGAGACGCGCAGGGAGCTTCTAGGTGAAAATCATCCGGACACCGCGCAATCCCACAATAATCTTGCGCTGGCACTGCTGCAGACAGGTGACCGGGCTTGGGCGCGCAGGCATTTTGAAAAGGCGCTGGCCGGTTACGAGAAACTCGGCACGACCTTTGCCGAAGATCTTGAGTCGGTAGCTTCGAATTACTGTGATTTCCTGAGGGAGGAGGGTGACGCCAGCCTCGCCGACTTGATCGCCGGAAGGGTAAAAGAGGTCTTGGCCGGGGTGTGATCTTGCTTTCCAACCAAAAATGAAGCTCGCCCCGCTCTGCAAAGCCCCTTAGTTTTGCGACATGAAGTTAGGCGTGATTGGTTGCGGAAAAATGGGAACCGCTTTGGTGCAAGGGGCAATCCGCGCTGGCGTGGTGAAATCCGGAGAAGTGATCGGGACGGATCTGCTCGCGGCCGCAGCGCAGAATTTCTCGGCGACAACCGGCGCGAGAACCACTGCGGACATCGGCGAGGTGCTACGTGAGAGCGATGTGATCCTGCTCTGCACGAAGCCGCAGGACATCCATGCGGCGCTTGTTGATTTCAAGCCCGATGATTCTTCCGGAAAGCTACTGATCTCGATCGCGGCGGGCGTCAGGTTGGTGGACATTGAGAACAAGGCTCCTGAATCGGTGCGTGTGATCCGCACCATGCCGAACACGCCGGCGTTGGTCGGCAAGGGCGCCGCCGCGTATTGCCTAGGTAGCCGTTGCCGGGATGGCGATGAGGCCGTAGTTGTATCGCTTCTAGATGCCGTTGGAATGGCCGTTCTTGTTCCTGAAAAACTGATGGACGCAGTTACGGGGCTTTCCGGAAGCGGCCCCGCCTATGTTTATCTGATGATCGAGGCCTTGGCGGACGGTGGGGTCATGGCCGGGCTTTCACGCGCCGACGCGGTGAGGCTCGCCGCGCAAACCGTGAGCGGTGCGGCAGAGATGGTGCTGCGTACTGGCGACCATCCCGCGAAGCTCAAAGACATGGTTACCTCCCCGGGGGGAACGACGATCGCTGGTTTATCCGTGCTGGAGGGCAGGAATATCCGCTCGGCGTTAATCGATGCTGTGATGGCTGCGACCGCGCGCTCCGCCGAGCTCGGTAGGAGCTGAAGTGGAGGACCATGCGCCTTCGTAATTTCCTCTTCCACCCCGCGCCAAAGCCCCTATGTTCTCGACATGACCAAGCGTATCCCTTGTGTGTTGGCAGCAGCTGTTTTTGTAGCGCTATCCGTCTCCTGTAGTAACGACGACGATGTGATCAAGCTCGCCGGAAACACCCAGGCGGCCTCTGCGGAAGGCGAGGTGCTTTATTCCAAAGCTAAGGCAGCCGACGATGCCGGCAAAAGCTCATCCGCCATCAAACAATACGGAAAGATGGCCGACAAGTATCCTTTCGCGTCCTCCGCAGCGCAGGCGCGTTTTCGCCAAGCGGAACTCCTCGAGCAGAAAGGCGACATCCAGAAATCCTTTGATGCCTATCAGAAATTTCTCAAGCGCTACCAAAGTAGCGGTTTGTATGCCAAGGCTCTCGAACGCCAGGCACGGATGGCTCAATCGGCGGCGGATGGCGATGTGAGGTCGTCCTTCGTAGGGCTAAAGACCAGGCTTTCGATAGAGAAAACCGTTGGGATGCTGGCGGCTGTCCGTGACAACGCACCGCGCTCCGAAACATCCGCGAAGGCGCAGTTTACGATCGGCGAACTTTACCAAGGAAAAAAGGATTCGAAAGATGCTATTGAGGCGTTCCGAAAACTGGTAAGTGACCAACCGGAAAGTTCCTACGCACCGGAAGCGCTGTTTCGCGTTGGTGTCGTGCTGATGGAGGAGGCAGATCGCGGCAACCGGAACCAGGCGACCTTGGAGCTTTCCCGCGAGGCGTTCAGCGATTATCTATTGCAGTATCCCGGACACTCGAAAAACGCGGAAGCCCGCAGGATGTCGGGTGACATCGGCGGACGCGAGATCAACCGTTCACTGGAGATCGCGGAGTTTTATGACCAATCAGGCCAAACCGAATCCGCCAAAATTTACTACCGTGAGGTTCTGAAGCGTGCCGGATCCGGTGATGCCCATGACAAGGCGAAATCCCGCCTCAAAGCCCTCGGCGAGTAGAGATCACCCCACTATTTTCCCATGAGATTCGCACTGTTGCTTCTGATCACGCTGTCGATGGTTTCCTGCGCCGGATACAAGCTCGGCGGAGCGAAGCCACCGTCCCTAGCCGGCGTGAAAACCATCGCCGTACCCATGTTTTCCAATGGCACCCAGGAACCCCGTGCCGAGGCTCTTGCGACCACTGCAGTGACCGACGCATTGGTGCTGGATGGCACCTACCGCCTTGCCGACCGCTATAGTGCCGACGCGGTGCTAGAGGGAACGCTGGGATCCATCCGATACTCCACGTTGCGCAGTTCCAGACTGGATTCCCTTTTGGCCGAGGAGCTCACGAATGAGGTCTCAATAAGCTGGACGCTACGCGACGCGAGGGATCCCACGAAAATCCTCGCTAGCGGCAATAGCAATGGGCACAGCAGCTTTTTCGCGGATTCCAATTTACAAACAGCCAGACGGAATGCTTTGCCTGACGCTTTAGGAAGGGCCGGTAGAAACTTAGTGTCGAGGCTCTCTGTCGGCTTTTAGCCAGTTATGAATTAAAATCGGCTCTCCGTCAGGTTTGCGAATCGTTGGAGGCTTCTGATGGACTGAAGCCATTACACAGCAAGAGTTCTGGGCGACTCAAGATGCATGGATAATCGGAGTCGGTTGCAAGGCGTTTTCACGAAGCCTC
>CAMBQC010000021.1 GCA_945869855.1 Prosthecobacter debontii | reverse complement strand
ATCTCGCCGCGCCTCACATCAAAGCTGATCTGGTCGAGCGCCCTGGCATCCTTTCCGAAGTCATGGCTCAGGCCATCCACTTCCAGCGATTCGATCTGCGTCCGCTCCTCATCGAGGAAACCTTCGGAAAAGCGGCAGCGCACCGCCTGGCTACCGGAAATCCGAATCAGCGATCCATCGCGCAGGGTCGCCCGCTGGCGCACCGGCAGGCCGTCTACCAGAATGGTGCCGCCCGCTTCGCGGATTTCCATGAAGCCGCTGGAGCCTTCCCCGTCGTAGCGGATGAAGAGCACGGTCTTGGGCGCGAGCTTGGCGCTCAACAGAAGATCACCCCGCCTGAGCGTCGTCGCGTCGTTGGAAACGAGGTATTCCTGTTTCTCGGCGGCGAGACGGAACCTGCGCCCGGATTGCAGGGCGCGTTTCCGGAGTTCGTTCACGGTGAGGCTGAAGCCAGACGGCCCACCAATGCGCTCGTGGTTGAGGCAGATGACCGCCTCACCTTTTTTCAGGGCGCCCTTGCTGCCGCAGTATAAGGTCGTATCAGCCAGCACCTCGATGACCGCTGTCAATCCGAACCGCACGCGTAACTCGCTGCTCCGCACGCGGGTACGCTCGGCGACGAGCCCCTCCTTGCCGGCTTCGAGGTAAAGCGCGGGGGTGCTATCCATTTTACGCACATCGAGGAAAAACCGGAGGTCGTCGTGGGTCATGAGCCAGCCGGGGATGACTAGTTCCTGCCGCTCGCGGACACGCATAAAAGCGCCGGTGGAGAGGGATTTGCCGCGTACCCACAGTGGCAGCGCACCGGTGTTGCGCAGCAGGATCAAATCCCCCGCCCGGTATACGCGGAACTCCTGCGCACCCGCCGCGGGTGGCAATGTCACATCGGCGCTGGTGCCGCCAAAAATGAGTTTCTCGAAGGGCAGCTCACCATCCGGGACATCGGTCTCCTCGCCTTGCATTTCACGCATGATCGCCGTACCCATCTCTGGTTGACCGAGGCGGCGCATAAAAATCTCGAAGCTCGCGCGGTTGCGCTCGGAGCGTCCCGAAGCATCGACCAGAGTGAAGAGCTGGAGACCCACGGCAAGCTTGCCCGTTTCATCGAGCGTCCCGTGCAATTCGGCGGCCAAGCCATGCATCGGCTTCGGACTCTTGACGGCGCGGCTTAAACGCCTAGTCAGCCATGCATGATCCACCTCGGGAAAAGCGCTGCGCAGCATGTCGAGGATGAGATCCGCCTCGGCCGCGCTGAGTATGTCGTCGAGCGTGGCGAAGGCCGCGAAAGCATCCACCAATGCGCCCACCTGTGCCTCGGTGCGTTTTCCGCTCCGCCCGAACCTTCCCGCGCCCGGCAGCCAAGCGGGCAAATTCGTGAGCCAGCCGCGTTTGCCGCCGCCCAGCCCCCCGCCCCCGGGCCCTTTCCACTCACCTTCAACATTCATCGCTCACCGTTTCTGACAGCAAAGCCGCAACCCCGCAAGTCTTCGCCCGAAGGTGTTGATCCGCTTGGCTGCGACCAGCACTAGGATCTACAGACTCTCCCAGTGGTTAAAAATGATCCAGACCACGCCTCGGTCTTTTTTCAACTACGGATTTCGGGTTGAACGCTGTGGATGAAAAACCACAGCAGTTCGAGGGCATTGGATTACCGATACGGTAGCCCGTCTCCCTCTCACTTACCGAACACCGCCACCCACCGGTCCACGCTTTTCCCCTCCGCATCCGGCAGGGGTCGCGAGGCAGAGTGGCGGACATTTGCAAGTATCTTCGCCCCGCGCGCGCGCATGCTGGCGAGGATGAGCTCGTGCTCGAGATCGAAGTACGACGTGCATACGAGATGGCCGCCGTCTTTCAGCGCAGCCAACGCCTCCTCCAGGATGCCCTCCCACACCAGCGGCTCGTGCCAGTAGTTCTGATGGCGGATGAACACCATGTCGAACTCCGGCAGCCCCTCCATCCGGCCGATCATCGCCGCGTTGCCCTCGCGGAAATGGATTTCTCCGCCCGGCAGTTCCCAGCGTTGCCCCGCCTCCTCGATGACATCCGCCCGCAGATCCATGCCGAGATAAAAGCCGATCACACCCGGAGCGAGTGCCGCCGCCAGCGCGCCCGTTTCATCCGCCCGCCCGCAAGCGAGATTTAGCACCGCGAGTTTTCCGGAAAACGGCAACCCTGCCAGGGAAAACACCTCGCCCAGCAACACCCGCAGCCGCCTGATGTCGCCATCGGTGCCTTCGTGGGAAAAGGGGAGTCGTTGGATCATTCGTGCGTCCAAACTCTCCGCCATCGCGCCCTCGCGCCATCCGAAAATGTGCCGGTTTCTGCGGGATACGCATAGCCAAACTCAAGCCTTGGTTGGAAATCCTCATTCAAACCCTGCCCTTGCGGATTCTAGGGTGAAAGCCCCCATTCGGCGACCCTACCGCGCGTAATGCTTCGCCAGGCCTTTGGCGAGGGCATCGGCGTATTCGCGGAAGATGGAGGGGAGTTGCTTGCCGTTGATTTTGCGGAGACCTTCGTAGTCGCCGGCCTGGATGCGGGCGTAGTCGTGAATAGAGTTCATGACGTAGGGTTCCATAAAAACGACGGGGCAATCGTAGAGGCGGTTGGCGAGGAGGTTGCGGGCATAAAGGAGAGGACTGGAAGGAACGGGGCGAACGTTGTTGCCGCCGGGTGGGTAAGTGTAGGCGGGAAGGCCGGAGATTTCCGCGAAGGTCTCGGCGATGGTTTTCCCAACAAGTGCCTCTTCCTCGTGGGTGCGCTGGAGCAGCTTTTTCAGGAGGGCGAAGCGTTGGTCGGCGAAGCGGACTTCATCGGGCGTGTAGGCGCCGTTGAGGAGGATGTGGAAATGGGTGCGCGGGATGAGGGTGGGGTTGTTGGGGTCGCCCCAGGCTTCGGCGTTGAAGTGCAGGCAGAGGACGAGGTCGGGCTTGATGGTTTCATTGACGAGCTCGGCGCGGGCGCGGATCTCGGCGGTGCGGTAGAAGAGGCGCTCGGCGAATTTGCGGAGGGAGGCGGCATCGTCGGTGGCGCTCTCGGCGGCGAGAGAGGCAAGGTTTTCCGGGCGCAGCGGGGTGACAGGCACGGCGATGCTGCGGACTAGGGTGACGGTGGCTCCGAGTTCCTCGAGGAGGGGTTTCAGCAGTTTCGCGACGGAAAGGGTCATGTCGCCTTCGGTGACGGGCTTTTCCTCGCCGATCTGGAACCAGCGTTCCTCGATCTTCGCCCACTCGCCGCCGATGTGGCCCGGGTCGATGGCGATGTGGAGGTTCGCCAAAGGTTGCCCTTCCGGCGGGATGGGGCGGGTGGCGGTGTCCTTCCACAAGCGCGGGGTGGGTCGGGTGTTTTCCGGGGTGGCGAAGTGGAGCACGAAGGGTGGCTCGGCGGGATCCGAGGAGGTGATGATCTCGGCCAGATCGTCGCGGATCAGGATGAACTCGCGCCAGGTGTCGTCGGTGGTGAAAATTTCGGTGAGGAGTTTCTCGAAATCGCTGCGAGAAATGCTGGACTGGTAGGCTTCGAGGGTAGTCCAGACGGGGTTCTCGGAGAGGAGAGAGAGAGCGGTGGGTTTCGGGGGGACGGGTTTTTCGCTAGTGGATTCAGGATCAGGCACTGGGGGCTGCGTCGGTTCGGGCTTCGGCGTTTCGGTGCGGAGCAGCAGGAACACAACCAGAAGCCCTAGGCAGAGGGTAGCGATGATGGGGGCGGGGTTGCGCATGGGGGAATTCCTAAACGATAAACTTTAAGATTTAAACTCTAAGTGGAAGGGAAGAATTGGGACAGGACGTCGCGACGACGGGCAGGGGTAGGATGTCCCAGCTACGATTTGTTGCAAAGTCGTGCCGCGGACGATTACTTTCGGGCGTTGAAAGGCCGGTGGACATTGTGGGATTTGGTGGATTTCGAATCGTTGGCGGGTGAGAAATCCACCGTGTGTCACGTGGCTCACGGATAAAAGGATGTATCCCCTCAACCACTAAAATCCCATGACCTACATGCTCCAAGCCCCCAATGGCCAGCGATACTCTGCCGAGTGTCTGGAAGATGTTGCCTCAGCACTCCGCAACGGGACGGTTCCCGAGGGGTCATGGGCGTGGTGCGAGGGAATGGTAGATTGGGTGCCCGTGGAGTCCCTTTTCCCTGCGACACCGGCGAAGGCGGAGTCCGTTGACCCTGCGTTGCGCGCTGCGAAAGCTGCCGGTGGTTTCCTTGCCAAGGCAGGCGTCGGCCTCGCCGGGTTTGCGGCGAAGAGCTACCGCAAGGCCACATTGCAAAACCGTTTCTCGAAAGCGCTGGCGGCGATGCTTGAGGACGGGCGGCTCGAAGCCGAGGAACTGGAGGCGCTGCGCCAGATGGTGGCCGAGGCTGGGGGTAAGTGGGAGGAAGTCATTGCGGAATGCCGACCTTTCGCGGAGATGTTCATCCGCCATCATCTCGCTGATGCGATAGCCGACGAAGAAGTCACCAAGGAAGAGGAGGCGGAGATCATGGCCAGCGTGAAGCTCTTTGACCTCGATGATGGAATCAAGCGAGAGATCAATTCCACGATCCAGCGTGTCCGCCTGCTCGCCAACCTGCGCGAGAACCGACTGCCCGCGCCTCTCTCGGAAAATCCCGCCTGGCTTCAGAGCGGCGAGGCAGTTCATGCAAGGCAGAAGGCGGATTTTTACTCGGAGGGGGGCATCATTTCAAAGGGGGATTTGTGGGTGACAAACTCCCGCGTCGAATACATCGCACCGAAAGGAGGCACCAGCATACCGCTCAAGAATATCCGCGACGCCCAAGGCAATGGGCGGCAGCTCGTATTGACAAATGTGAAGGGTAGGCGTGGTTTCCTGATTCAAGAAGCGGAAACCACGGCGGCGATGATTTTATGCCTGATCAGGGCGACCAACCGCACGGCCAGCGTTACCATCGCTGAGACTCGACAAGAACGGCGGCGAGTTTCGAAAGAAGTCCGCAATGCTGTCTGGATCAGGGATGGGGCGGCATGTGTGGAGTGCGGATTGCAAAACTATCTGGAGTTCGATCACGTAATCCCTGTCGCGAAGGGTGGCGGCAACACAGTGAACAATATCCAGCTTCTGTGCCGTGACTGCAACGGCAAGAAAAGTGATAGGATTTAACTGCCCGCCGCCCCTCCGCAGGCTGCCCGCCGACATCGCGAAGAGCAAACGACCGGCCGGCAAGGATATCGATTCCGAAGTGCTGTGGGCGCTGGAGGGATCTCTCAACGAGGTGGGGCGTCGAAAGAGAGTTGCGTTCCGGAGGCGGAGCGATTTGACTTTGCCCCCCATCCATCCCCATCCGTTTTGAAATCCCACGAAATTTTCTCCGCCGTCCATCCAGCCGTTGTCACCGAAATCCTTGATTGGTTTCGGGCGAACGACCGCAACGTTTACAAAACCGCCGTCTCCACCCTCGCGGGCCGGCGCAAGCTGCGCCCCGTTTTCATCCAGCAGAAATCCCTAGCCGAACAATACGCGTGGATCCTGAAAACCCTCCAAATCAAGGCTTACGACGACATCGGTGAGCAGATCCTCCAAGCTTACCTGATGGCCGGCCAGCAATCCATGCTCGGCATGTTTTGCGACGGCATGGGCATCACCCACGACGGCAAAGGCTCCGTCGTCGGAGACCTTCCCAAGGCCCTCGACAAGGAGCGCCTCGACGCGACCGTGGACAAGCTCGTCGATGTGTTCGATCCCAAGATTTTCACCCTCTATCTCCACTGCTTCAACATGCAGCTCGCGGGCGGCTATCCCACGCTCACCGAGAAACTCGCATCCGACGAGCGCCTGAAGCTGGCGTGATCTTATTTCCCCGCTGATGCCGAAAGTTTATCTCAAGACCTACGGCTGCCAGATGAACGAGCGCGACACCGAGCAGGTGGCGCGGATGTTCACCGAGGGCGGCTACACCCTGACGCCGACGGAAAAGGACGCCGACGCGATCCTGATCAATACCTGCTCAGTGCGCGACCAAGCGGAGCAGAAGGCGCTCGGGAAAATGGGCATCATGGGCGCGCAGCGGCAGAAGCGGGCGCACGTGGTCTATGGCTTCATGGGCTGCATGGCGCAATCCCGCGGGCAGGAACTTTTCGAGCGCATCCCGCACCTCGATCTCGTCGTCGGCACGCAAAAATACCACAAGGTTTTCGAATACGTGGACGGCATCCTGAAAAGCCGCATGGAGGCGCGCATGGACGATCCGGCACTTTCGTTGAGCGGGAGTTCCGTCTGCGACATCGCGGAGGAAACGGATTCCCAGAACACGATCCGCGACCACATGCCCAAGGCGCGCAACGCCTCCGCCTTCGTCTCCATCATGCAGGGCTGCAACATGCGCTGCTCGTTCTGCATCGTGCCGGATACGCGCGGCAAAGAGCGCGGGCGGCCCATCGCGGACATCGTGAAGGAAGTGGAATTCCTCGCCGGGCAGGGCGTGAAGGAGGTCACTCTACTCGGCCAAATCGTGAATCTCTACGGGCGCACGGAGTTTCCGAAGATCGATGGGAAATCGCCCTTCGTGCAGTTGTTAGAGGCGGTGCACGCCGTGGAGGGCATCGAGCGCATCCGTTTCACCTCCCCGCATCCGATTGGTTACCGCGACGACCTTGTGGCGGCGTTCACCTACCTGCCGAAGCTGATGCCTCACATCCATTTCCCGATGCAAAGCGGATCGGACACGATTTTGAAAGCGATGCGGCGCCCCTACAAGAACGCGAAGTTCGTCGAGATCTGCGAGAAAATGAAAGCCGCAAGGCCGGATCTTGCGATCACGACGGACATCATCGTCGGCTTCCCCGGCGAGACGGAGGAGGATTTCCTTGCTACTATGGAAACCGTAGAACGGCTGTCCTTCGACAACGCATTCGTCTTCCGCTACTCGAAGCGCAAGGACACCCCCGCCGCCGAGATGGAAGACCAGATCCCGGAAACCGTGAAGGAGGAGCGCAACCAGCGCCTGCTCGCGGTGGTGGATCGCCTCGCCAAGGAAAAGAACGCGGCCATCGTCGGCACCGTCCAAAGAGTGCTTTGCGAAGGGCCGTCGAAGAACAACCCGATCACCCTTTCCGGTCGGACGCCACAGAACAAGATCGTGATCTTCGAAGGCGATGAGAACAAACTCACCGGCGAGATCCTGGATATCGCCGTCAAGGAATCGACGGGGTTCACCACTTACGGCGACGTGATTTGATCCAGTAGGGCCGATCCGGCCCGGCCAGCCCATTTCCATCGCTCACTCTGGCGGGATTGAGATCACGAGACAAAAAGCGCGCCCGACTTCGGCCACACTATACCGTTTGCCAAAAGTGCTTTCGTTTTCGAGAATGGAAATTTAGACTGATCGCCAAAAATAATTGCCGACCACACCCACTGGACTGTCACGAAACTCTGCGGGTGGCAGCGCGAGGAGAAACAGCTCGATCTTTCCTACCGCACCCTCGTGCGCTACCTCCACGAGCACGGCTACGCCAGGCGCATCCCGCGCCGCATGCCCGAGCCCCCCGATCGCGACCAATGGGAAGAACGCCGCGAAACCTTCTGCGGGGAGCTCCTCGCCTTGCTTAAAGACCATCGCTGCGATGTCTTTTTCGGAGACTAGGCGGGCTTTGAGGGCGACCCCCGGCCCCGCCAGAAATGGGTGAAAAGGGGTTCCCGCCCGACCCAGGGTTATTACGGCGGGCACGTCCGCCAGAACGTTGTCGGCGCGGTCAACCCGTCAAGCGGCCAGCTGGTGAGCCTCATCGTCCCGCACTGCGACACGGAAGTTTTCCAGGTGTTCCTCGACACCATGGCCGTCGAAGTCCCCGCTCGGAAAGGGAAACGCATCCTCTTGGTTCTCGACAACGCGAGCTGGCACAAGACCAAACGCCTCATCTGGCACCACATGGAACCGGTCTTCCTCCCTCCCTACAGCCCCGACCTCAACCCCATCGAACGGCTGTGGCAGCACCTCAAAAGCCATCACATGGCCGGCTACATCACGAAGCGCGGGGAGGAACTAAACGACAAGCTATTCGAGTCCATCCGTGCGCTGCTCGATCGCCGGGAAACGATCCGTTCGGTCTGCCGGACGCATTCCGAATAACGGCAATTATTTTTGGCAAAGGGTCTAAAATCCATGAACTTACCCGCCGAGGGCGGCTAGAAGTGTATGATTGTTCGAAGGATTTCTCAAAAATCCTGTTCTATAGATTTGAGGGTAAGAAAGAGGCTATGCCAGCGTGAGAGATTTGGCTCGATGGCGAGATGCCGCCCCGCGAGGTGCTTGCGGATCGAGTTCAGGCTGGCAGTGTAGTCTTGGAAGAAAATGAGAAGGGCGTCCTCGTAGTCCGAGCGCAGGGTTTCCGCGAATGTCCCGCAGGTATCGAGCAGGGCCGCATGGAAATGCCTGGTAATCCGGCTGCGGGTAATGATGGCGATAAAACTCCCCCCCATCGCGAACAAGCCCGCGACACCGCAAAAAAGCCAAGGCAGAAAAATGATCCCGAAGATGCCGCAGCCAGCGCCGGCGATGATAAAAATCAGTGTGGAAGCGGTAAAGGATTTGAGGGCAAGGTTGCGCCGCCGCAGATCGGCATCGAGTTCCTTGCGGAGGTGAAGGTTGTTTATGCCCTCTTGGGCCGCGCGGCCGATGCGCTGCACGAAGCGGTGGCGGGCCTGGCTCAGGGTTTCATCAATGGGTTCATGCTCGCAGAGTCCGGCTCCGATGGCCTTCGTTATCCGCGCGTCGAGCTCGCTCCAATGGCTGCGGCAAGCGGTCACGATGTCCGCGCCGTCGGACTCGGCCACAGCCTCCACGGCGCCACGCAAGCGGTCGATGAAAAGAGTTTCAATCAGGCTGCCGGTGCGGTCGCCGACGAATATGCGGAACACGGAGCGGAAGATTCCGAGCGATTTCCGCAGAGAGCGGGTCACCCACACGGCTTCTTTTTCGAAGACCTCCGCCACCCCGGCCAGATGGCTTGGGAGCCTTGATAAAAGCCGTTCGCGCATCGCTTCGATCTCATCCTCCAAGGAGGTGAGGAAATGGTGCTGCTGACCGAGGGCGCGAGTCTGTTCGTCAATGTGGTCCTCAATGTTCCGCAGCGCGGCGGCGGCGTGGTTACGAGATGTTTGGAGGGCGGCTTGGCGCTCTGGGGAATCGCAGATCTGGTGGTTGATGAATTCCTCCAAGGCGGGGAGGCCGCTGTTCTCGTAAGCGCGGAGGTCCAGGGCTCCGGCGCGTTTCGCTTCGAGCGCATTTTTCCCCGAGACGGCGAATATGGGCAAGATGACCCCGGTTTTTTTCATCGAGAGATCCGATACATGCTGCGCGATGACCTTGATATCTGCGGATTCGCGCTGATCTTTTTGCTGGATGATGAGGGCGACTCGGTGGTGGCAATCGGGGGGGAGGCTGGAGATGAGATTCCAGGTAGCGGCTTCCCACGGGTTGTTGACTGGAAATACGAATAGGATGAGATCGGCGGTGGGGAGGAAGCTCAATGTGATTTCCTGTTGACCCGTTGTCATGGCGTTCGTACCGGGCGTATCAATGAGATGGAAGTCACGGAGAAACTCGGCGGGGCGAAAGCGCTCCTGAAGAGAGGGCGAGATATCCACATCCAGCGGAGTGGAGCCGTAGCGGTAGCGGATCACCCGGTTGGTTTCCGGGAGGACGCTGACCTCGCAGAGCTCATGCCCGAAGAGTCCGTTGAGGAGCGAGGATTTGCCTGAATTCACCTCGCCGCACACGATGAAAAGAAAGGGCTCCTCTGGCTTTTTGCCGACGGCTGATGAGCAAAGCGAGCCGTCCAGTTCGGTGCCGGTATCACTAGCAAGATTCGAGATGCCCTTTGCGACCTGCGAAATCCGCTCGCGGCTGGCAAAGTAGCGCTCGCCGAAGTTTGCCTGGCTCACGGGGCGGTGCGTTTAGTTTACTGGGGTGACGGAAGCTTGCGCCCCAGGGGTTTCCGTTTTCATGGCGATGAGTTGGGAAACGGTGACGAACCTGAATCCCTTGCGTAGTAGTCCGTCGAGTGTGGCTGGCATGGCATCGACAGTCTGCGAGTGGAGGTCGTGGGCGAGGACGATCCCGCCCGCTGTGGTGCCGGCGAGGATACGTGATGCGATGACCGGTGCGCCCGGGCGCTTCCAATCGAGTGGGTCGACCGACCAAAGGATGGTGGGGTAGCCGAACTCGCGGTGGACTAGCTCACGCTGGCTCTGCAGAAGGCCTCCGTAGGGCGGGCGCATCGTGCGCATGCGGACACCTGCGGCGCGACCGACCGCTTCCTGGCAGCGCAGCATTTCCTGGCGCACCTCGGAATCGCTGAGTTTCGAGAGCAGGCGGTGGGTTTGTGAGTGATTGCCGATTTCATGGCCTTCTGCCACGGTGCGGCGGAGAACGCCGGGATGGAGATCGACGCTGCGGCCGATCACGTAGAAAGTGGCCTTGATATTGCGTGCAGCGAGCATGTCGAGCAGGCGCGGGGTGTTCTGTGGGTGCGGGCCGTCATCGAAGGTGATCGCGATATAGTTGTCCGAGACCGGGACGCGGGAGAAAGTGATGCCTGCGTCTTTGGTGAAATCGCTTGGATGGTTGCCTGCGTTGTTGCGCGGCACCGGGCCGTATGCGGAGGGCGTGCGGTAACTCGTGTTGGGCTGGGTCTTGGTGTTTTCCTGCGAAAGCGGTGCGGCGGCCTTGCAACTAGCGAGGGCGGCGGTGGTGGCGGCCATGAACCCGCGGCGCGAAAGTGGGCCTAGATTCGGGTTGCGGATAAGGCTTTCGCCGATGCGATGAATCGTATTTTCCATAGGTGCGAAGAAAGTTAACTTACGCGTAACGATGCGGGGAAGGAGTGGCGATGTCACGCCTTGATTTTCGCGATACGGAGGATCTCTGTGCACTTTTAAGCACCATGCAGCTCACCGCAAAGCAGGCAGGATTTTCCATCGCATCCCCGCGCGGTGCAGTGTTCGCGACCATAGAAGATGATCTGGAGGTGGAGTTTGTTCCATGAGCTGCGGGGGAAAAGTTTCTTCAGGTCGCGCTCGGTCTGGACGACGTTTTTTCCTGGCGTGAGCTTCCAGCGCTTTGCGAGGCGGTGGATGTGAGTATCGACGGGAAAGGCGGGGACGCCGAAGGATTGGGCCATGACGACCGAGGCCGTCTTATGGCCGACACCGGGCAGAGCCTCTAGGTCTTCGAAGTTCGCGGGCACCTCGCCGCCGTGTTTTTCGCAGAGGATTTCGCTGAGCTTGGAAATGGCTGCCGCCTTGGTGGGGGAAAGACCGCAGGGGCGGATGATCGCGAGGATGTCATTCACCGGGATGTGTCTCATTTTCTCGGGTATGTCGGCCAACGCGAACAGGGCGGGGGTGACTTGATTGACGCGGATGTCGGTGCATTGCGCGGAAAGCAGCACGGCGACGAGCAGCGTGTAGGGGCTGGTGTGGTCGAGCGGAATGGGAGTTTCCGGGTAAAGCTCCTCGAGTCGTTTCAAAAGGTGGGCGGCGCGGTCTTTCTTTAGCACGTCGGTATTGTGCGCCGCTCCGCGTCCGCGTCCAACCCGGATCGGGGCTGTTTTTCCGGGGTTGAATAAAAACGCAGGGTCGGCGAACTTTTCTCCGTGAAATACTCGCTCAAAGCGGTCACCGCCACCGTCCTATTGCTCGCCCTTGGTGGGGGCGGCTGGTGGGCGTGGAAATCCTATGGGGAGGAAATGTTCAGCATCGTCATCGAGCGTGAGGCGAAACCGGAACCCGATGCGGAACGTTACGCGACGCTGGTTTCCGAGCTGGAGCGCTGGCGCGGGGATCTCCGTAAGGCGCACTCCAAGGCGCGGACGGCGGAGGAAAAAGCGGCGGTGGAGAAGGACGCGAGGGTGATCTTGGAGCTGGTGATGCCGGAAATGATGCGCTGCTGGCTGGGCACGCCGTATGATTTCAACGGCACCGCCGAGAAGCCGGGCGGCGGCAAGGTGGCCTGCGGATATTTCGTCTCCACCGTGATCCGCGATGCGGGCTTCCGCGTGGATCGCTACAAACTCGCCCAGCAGCCCTCGGAAAACATCCTGCGTACCTTTATGAAAAGCGACGGCTGCCTGTTGAAGGTAGGGCAGGATTTCGAATCCTATGCGGAATGGGTCGAGGGCATGGAACCCGGCGTGTATTTAATGGGGCTGGACTCGCACGTCGGATTCATAGTGAACGGTGCAGAGGGAACCCGCTTCTACCATTCGTCCGGTTGGCAGAAACGCGGCGTGGTGAATGAAGCGGGTAACAATTCCGGTGCCCTGCGCCACTCGAACTGGCGCATGATCGGCGGCCTCACTGCCGATCCGGAGGTGATCCGGACATGGCTCGGCGGGGAAAAGGTGAAGGTGCGGAGCTGAAACAGCCCTTGTCAGCCCACTTCCGATAACGCACATTGGTTGCGTGAGAGGTTCTCCGTTGTTACGCACATTTCTGATCATTGCGGCGTTGATCGTGTCGGGGATTGGCTTCGCACGATTGACGCATAAAGGGGCGTCTACAACAGGCACGCAGCGAGTTGAGGTTTCCACCACCGGCGAAGAGATCCCTGCGAAAGTCTTCCTCACCTTTTCCGAAGCCGCCGGTTCCGTTCATTTGAATTCGGGCTCGGAAGGGATCTTATTGCCTGAATCGCCGGGCAACGGGCCGAACATGACATGGCGCGAGTTTTCCTCCGAAATCACCATCGGTAAGAAGGATCCAGTGATTTACCTGAAAGTCCTTTGGTCGCAGGATTCGGGCAACCGCCGTTTCGCCAAGCTCGTCGTGGAGGCCGAGGGCGAGGAGACCTTCACCCACGTATTCGACGCGAACGGGGACATCGATGATTTCGTGGAATTGCCATTTTGAAAGAGGAAACGGGACATCACAATTGCTGCGCGCACCACGGCCATCATCACGAGCTGGTGATAGCGGGACTTTCGGTTTGCTACCGTGACATCCTCGCGCTCAGCGGGGTTTCCATGGCGACCTCCTGCGGCAACCGCGTGGCGTTGATCGGTCCGAACGGCGCGGGGAAATCGACTTTGCTCAAAGCCATCGCCGGGCTGGTGCCGAAAAGCTCCGGCGAGATCCGTTGGCGGGGGACCTCGGTGAAAAAATGGTCGCGTGAGTTTGCCTACCTGCCGCAGCGGGAGGAGGTCGATTGGTCGTTCCCGATCACAGTGCGCGGCTTGGTGGAGATGGGTCGTTACCCGCAGACAGGTTGGTGGCGGAAATTTTCAGAAGCCGACACACGGGCGGTAGATGCCGCGCTGGATTCGCTGAATTTGAGCGATCTCCAGGGTAGGCAGATCCGCGAGCTTTCCGGCGGCCAGCAGCAGCGGGCTTTTCTTGCGCGGGCGCTGGCGCAGGAGGCGCATGTGCTTCTGTTAGATGAACCGTTTACCGGCCTCGACCGCAACGCTGCCATGCTGCTCGGCGAACTGTTGGCAAAACTCGCGAAGGATGGGCGCCTTATCATCGCATCGCATCACGATCTCGTCTCCGCTCACTCCCTTTTCGATGAGGTGCTTGTCCTGAGCACGAAGCAGTTGGCGTTCGGAGCGGTTGCCGAGACGCTGACCCCGCAACTGATTTCGGAAACATTCGCGATATGATCGAAGAACTGTTAGCCAGCCCCTTTTACCAACGCGCACTCGCGGCGGCGGCGTTCATCGGTTTCACCAACGGCTTTTTCAGCGGCTTCGTGGTGCTGCGACGCAATGCTCTTTCCGTTTCCGCCCTTTCCCACACCATGCTGCCGGGGATTGCGGTGGGTATCCTGATCACGGGCGTCCTGAGCCAGTGGAACGCCTTCTTCGGCGCGATGTTCGCGGCGCTGCTCGTGGGGCTGGGATCGGTGGCGGTGGCGCGGGGGAAACGGGTGGCGGAGGGGACTTCGTTGGCCGTGCTCTACACCGCGGCCTTCGCGGCGGGCGTGGCCATTTTGCCCAAGCTCGACACCCGCTCGGAGCTCGAGCACTGGCTCTTCGGTGACATCCTCGCGGTTGGCAATACGGATCTGTGGATCGCATTTTCCATCGGCTCGGTGATTCTCCTAGCTACGAATCTGCTGATGCGCCCGCTACTGCTCACGCTCTTCGAGCCGAACGTCGCCGCCGCGCAGGGGGTGCCTGTTCGGGCGATGCAATACCTCTTATTCGGCATGCTGGTGCTGGCATTGGTATCATCGCTACAAGCCGTCGGCTGCGTGCTTTCCGTGGGCCTTTTGGTCACTCCCGCTGCGACGGTTTCCTTGCTCACCGACAAGACCTCCGCGCTGTTCTGGGGTGGCGGATTGATTGGCGGGGTTGGCTCCGTCGCCGCCGTGATGATGTCCGGCCCGCTCGGACTTCCGCCGGGCCCGGCCATCGTGATCCTTCTCGGGCTGCTATTCATTTTGGCCTATCTCTTCGGCCCGAAATACGGTCTGCTTTCCCCGAAATTTTTCCGCAAAACTCGACCATGAACGACCTCCCGGAACAACTCGACGCCGCCGTGGCCAACGGCCAACTGCTCGAATCCTCGAAACAAAATATCGAATCCCTACTCGCTGGAGCCGCCAGCGACCTAGCGATGAACTCGGTGAAGGAACTCGTCGCCTCCGGAAATTTCCCCGAGCTCAACGACCGCTTTTTCAAGACCCTCGCCTTTGGCACCGGCGGCTTGCGCGGTCGCACGATCGGCCGCACGGTGACTGCCTCCGAGCTGGGAAAAGGCGGCCCGAACGGTAGGCCGGAGTTTCCCTGCGTCGGCACGGCATCTATGAATTACTACAACGTTTCGCGCGCGGTGCGGGGCCTAGTGGCGTATGTGAAAGCTTTCAAGGGTGGGGAAAAACGGCCGTCGCTTGCCTTCGCGCATGATACCCGCCATTTCTCCAAGGACTTCGCCGACTTCTGCGCGAAGGTCTGCGCCGACCTCGCCTGCGACGCGTATGTTTTCGAAGGGCCGCGCTCCACTCCGCAGCTTTCTTTCGCAGTGCGCCAGCTCCGTTGCGATGCCGGCGTGGTCATCACCGCGAGCCACAATCCATCGCATGACTGCGGCTTCAAGGCCTATTTTAACGACGGCGGCCAGATCGTGGAACCGCATGCCACGGCGATCATCAAGGAAGTGAACGCGATCTCCAGCGAGCGTTACGAGCCGCTATCCGCCGACCAGCACGGCAAGGTCACGACTCTCGGCGCGGACTTCGACGCCGAGTATGTGGAGCTGCTAAAGACCCTGCTACTCCAGCCCGCGCTGCTGGAAAATTCACCCGCAAAAATCGTCTTCACCAACCTCCACGGCACCGGCGGCCACATCAATGTGCCGATGCTGCATGGACTCGGCTTCGAGGTTCTGACCGTGCCCGAGCAGGACATCCAGGACGGACGTTTCCCCACCGTGGAATCGCCGAATCCCGAGAACGGCCCCGCGCTTGCCATGGCCATTGCGCTCGCCGACAAGGAGGGCGCGGAGATCGTTATTGGCACCGACCCGGACGCTGACCGCATGGGTGTCGCCGTGCGTGATGCCGCCGGGAAAATGGTCCTTCTAACAGGAAATCAAATCGGTTCGCTGATGGCATGGTATCGCCTTAAAACCATGTTCGATCTCGGCTGGCTCAGCAACGCGAACCGCTCCCGCGCCGTGCTGGTGAAGACTTTCGTCACCACCGAGTTGCAGACCGCCATCGCGGATTCCTTCGGCGTCTCCGTCGTCGATACCCTCACCGGTTTCAAATACATCGCCGCGAAACTCCGCAAATACGAGGACGCCATCCCCGCCGACAGGAAGGGCGACTACCGCTCGCTCAGCCAGGAAGAAACGCGCAAGCTCCGCCTCGAGTTTTCTCGCTTCTTCGTCTTCGGCGGCGAGGAAAGCTACGGCTACCTCGGCTCCGACGCCGTCCGCGACAAGGACGCCAACGGCGCCACCCTGATGTTCGCCGAGGTCGCCGCCTACGCGAAATCCGTCGGAAAAACCCTTCCGGAGCTATTGGACGTTCTCTTCGCCGAATTTGGATATTATCTGGAGATCGGGAAATCCCTCACCATGGAGGGCGCCGACGGCGCCGCGAAAATCCTGGCGCTTGCCGGTTCCTACGCCGCGAACCCGCCGGAGGTGATCGACGGCTCCGAGGTCACCCGCTACCGCGACTTCGCCGCTCAGGACATCTACGACCAGGAAGGCGACTTCCTGCCCAAGGAAAAGATGCTCTTCTTCGACCTCACCGACGGCCGCTCCTTCGCCGTCCGCCCCTCCGGCACCGAGCCGAAGATCAAGTTCTACCTCTACGGGAAATCCCCGGCCGGCGGAGACCTCGCCGCCGCGAAACAGGCCGTTGCCGGCAAGCTCGCCTCGCTGTGGAAATGGATTGAGGAGGATGCGAAGGGGCGGGGGTGAGAGCAGGAAAAACGATGAAACCGGAAGTATGGTGCTTTTGGTCTTTTCTGGAGCATCGGGGTTCCTTTGTATCATAGCAGGTGATTGGGGCTTTGTTCTCGCTGTTCCCTTTGCCGTTTTCTTCCTGGCTTTGGTTCTAAGTGTCTTGGACTGCCGGGAAGTCATTGGTAAAATCATGGCGATTCTGAAAGCTGGCGGCACTTTTCTCCTCTGCGGGTTTGTCGCGAATTTTCTCAGATGGATTTCAAACTGAGTCCAACCCATGCCCATCATCCCGACGATGATCGCCACCGCATTTGCATCAGAGGGTATCGGAGAAATCTGGTGTCTCCTCGCATTTGCCTGTTGGTGTTCTCCGTGACTACATGCCGTGTCCTCCGTGGTTGGAATTCTTCCATCCATGAACCCGGACTTGCTCATTTGGCTGCTCCAAAGGATGAACTGACCTTGATTTCCCCTGGCTTGATCGCAGTGGCTTCCGAACCCTCATGTTGGTCTTCCTTGGCGAACTTGGCGGTTCAAATTCCGCCCACACCCGTCAATTATCCGGTGCAGTGTCCCTGGTGTAGGAAGCCTGGGGGAGCGGGCGTCCGCTCTGGGGAAATTGTCACGTTCCGTCCCCGCCATGCATTCCCCGCAGATGGATGACGGGTCTGGCAGCCAAAACAGCAGCCCTGCCGGATAAGGGATCAGGCGGTATTGGCTCGTTCTCATGAAACGCACGCGCGTCACCGGCTCACGGAGGGGGCGGGCCATGGGGCCGGCGGATGGGCGGAGCGCCAAAGAGGGCCTGCCTCTGGCTGCTAGGCTAGTTGGGAGACCCGGGTTGCCGGGCACCTGAAAGCAGCCCCTCATTGCTTCATTGACTTCTCCAGACGCTCCACCCAGTCTTTGAATATAATGAACCTATCCGGACGCACCTTTGTCTTTGTCTCACTCATCCTGGCATCAGGCATCGCTGCGTGCGGGTACTTCGCCAGCCAAACGCTCTACAACGCGAAGGTCGCCGTGAACACCGCGCAGGCGAAAGGCCTCGCCGAGCGCACGGTCACCGCCGATCAGGCGAACTGGACGGTCGGCTTCAGCGTTTCCGGGAAAACGAAAGCCGAAATCCCCGCGCTTTATCAGCAGGCCGAAGCCCAGCAGAAGCAGATCATTGAAATCCTCAAAAAGGCGGGCTTCGACGACACCGAAGTCCGCGCCGAGATCCTCGGCTACAGCATGCGCGAATACCGCGACGAGAACCAGAACCTCGTGGACGAAACACATCGCCTCGGAGGATCGATCTCAGTCTCCACCTCGCGGGTGGAGCTGATCAATCCGGCGCGCGCCGAGGTCAACAAGCTCCTCGCGCAAGGCCTCGACATTTCCGACTACGCCCCGAAATACAACTTCACCGGGATCAACCGGATCAAACCCGCGATGCTCAAGGAAGCCGCGCAGAACGCACGGCTCGCCGCCTCGGAGTTCGCGCAGAACGCGGGTGCCAAGGTGGGCAAGATCCGCAGTGCCTACCAGGGCGGATTCACCGTCGAGGACTCCGCATCCGACAACAGCAGCTCAAGCAGCATCACCAAGGAAGTCCGCGTTGTGACGACCATTGATTTCTATCTCACGGATTGATGTCGCCCGCGTCAGGCCGTAGCATCGGGCTTTCGTGAAAGTTTCCTCAGAATGGGAAGGGAGACGTAATAGAAGAGCGGGATCAGAAAAATCGCCGAGACCGCCCATGCCTCGATGCCGTGGAGGGCGGCCATGCCGAAATCGCTGGCGAACTGGGCGGGGCTTTCCTTGAAGCGCGTGAGCAGCTGTGGGATGGAGAACGGGATGGGCGGAACGCCGTTGAGGTGCTGGCCGATGCGGATGAAGACGAGGATCAGCCCGAGGTGGATCGGGTAGGTGAAGGCCTTGAAGAGATGAAGGACGGGCTGGTTGAGGCGGAACAGATGGCCAACGATGAAGCAGACCAGCGAGGTGGAACCCATGATAGGGAAAATCCCGAGCGTGAGGCCGAGGGACACACTCCATGCGAGCTTCTCCGGGCTGGTGCCCTGCCGGAGCTGGTTGGCGATGGGGCGGATGACCCAGCGCTGGAGGCGGGAAGGCTTGATTTGGGTATCCACGTAGGGCTTTTTTCACTGCGGAAAAGGGCAGGCGCAACTCATTTGTCGCCGTCATCCGAAGCCGACGCGAAGGGATTTTCCACGGTGATCCCGAAGTAGCTTGTCCCATGGGACAGATCTTCGCTGAGAATGCGGCAGCAACCGGCGGCCTCCGCTGCAGCAACAATCATGGAGTCCCACCAGGAGAGCTGGCAGCGGCGTTGAACCGCGTAGGAACGCGTGAGGATCGCCATGTCGATGGGGAGCGGGTTCCAAACGGAGAGCGCCTCGATGTCATCCCATGCCTCTTCCGGTGAAAGCCCGGGGCTGAGCTTGCGCGTCACATTCACGAAATACTCGTTAAGCACTTGCACAGACAGGCGCCCGGCACGTGTTTCCCAGAGTTCGGTGAGCCTTGCGGTGGCGGTCACCCGCTTTTCCGGCTCCGAGGCATCCCGCGAATAAAGCAGGATGTTGGTGTCCACGAAAATGTTATCGCTCATACAGGCTGTCCCGGTCGGGGTAAGAGGTGCCTGCGGGCTTCAGAGGCTTGGGGCTTTTGGACAGAAAACGCTTCTGCGCGCGCCCGTAATGCTGCTCCGCGAGCATCTTCTTGCGCAATTCCTCTCCCAGCATCCGCGATACACTGGTGTCGTTGCTTGCCGCCCAGACCTTCGCCCAACGGACAACATCCTCATCCAAAGTAATGGTCACATTTTTCATGTAGCACGAAAATGGTGTCCGCGATGGATGGTGTCAAGTCTTCTGCCCAGCGGCGTAAACCCTCCTCAAGATCGCGGCGAAACATCTGGAAATCGTAAGGGATGCGGTGGGATGGCTGGAAAAAAATCAACGTTGCTAGGATCAACCTATCCCGTTAGCTTCTCATCATGAGTATCGAAGAATTGCAAATGCAGCTCAGAGACCTGCCGCTTGATGAGCGGAGGTAACTGACGGCTTTCCTTGTGTCGCTACGCCACAAGGAAATGTCTGGCTACCGCGAGAAGCTTGCGGCGAAGATCGACGACAAAGATCCTGCCAATTGGGGTGTCTTTCGAGGAGTTTGACAAGCGAGTCAGCGCCTGATGATGGGATACTGGATATCCACTCCGCAGACCGCTGATCCGCATGAAATTAACCCATGTCCATGGTGCCTGCGGGAGAAACGGAGCAGGCGGACGAAATTCAGGATGCCACTACCGGAGAAAGCTGAAGCCTGCAAGGAGAGGCTGCATTCTGCTATTGTAAGTCTTCATCGACCACTACTCCGACGATTGCCACCCCAAAAGACATTGTTGACTCCTCCACGGCGGTTGATCTCTTTCATATCTTTGATGGAAATTAGGTCAGTGTGACCGTCGAAATATGCCACCACGGCCTTTCCCTGGTGACGGTAGGCAATCTTGCCGTCACCAGTCTTTCCTTCGACGGGGAATCTTTCCCAAAGCAGGCCGCCGGATTGTTTGGCCCGCCAGTCTGTAGCAGTGATGAACGCGCAGGTTTCGCCCGGATAGCTCATCGAAGCAATCGAACGTGAGGCGGCGGCGTTGGGTTCTCCCCAAGCGCCGCCAGTTAGATTCTCGCCGTTGTAGCCAAAGCTCGCGGAGATGCGGCTCCAGTATTTTTTCTTCGCACGGATGACGATAGGATCGAGGACTTCGTCGGGTAGCCCGTCGATACCTTCGAAGGGTTCGGCATCCTCTAATTCTTCCTTATTACCGATAAGCGCTTCAAGGTAGGTGCGGTTATAATGCCACATTACGGAACTCTGTCCGTCCTCGTCGAAGGCAAAGACGGGGACATACCTACCGTTGTTATCGGTGGCATACAGCGCGTTGGCTTCGGATAAACTCCGGATCCTCTTGACGGTGGTTACCATATCGGCCTTTTCACGCAGCCGTTTGAAGCCGAATACCGACAAAGATGCGAGGATCGCGATGATGGTGATGACGACTAATAGCTCGACCAAGGTAAAGCCGGAATGTCGGTGAGGGCGGTAGCTCTGCTGTGGGTAGATGGCACGGCGGAAACCTGTGTTTGCTATCACGGATTGGGAAACGTCTGTGAATATTTTCATGTGTAATGATGTGTTCGTGATATTTCACCTGGGACCGCATGGTTCCTTGGTGATAATATACAAGCGATCGATGATAGGCCATGGAATCGTGGGATGCTGGGTTGGTGTTCACGGCATTTCCACACTCAGGCGCAGGAAGAGCTTGCCGTTCACCGCATTGCTCTTGGGCACGGTGATGGACATGGCGTCGGCAGCCGCGCCGTTTTCATTACCGAGCACTGGTGTCACATCATTCCAGTTCGTCAAGTCCGTGCTCCATTGGCCGCCCTGGGTGGTGGCGGATTCGGACTCATCGCTGCGCGCGTAGCTGAGAACCAGGTTCGTGCCCACGGTGGCAATTGTCGGCAGGATGGACTGCGATGAAACGACCGGGCTGCCGCCGATTACGAATTCCATCAGATTGGTGATACCGTCGCTGTCAGGGTCCGCCCCGCGAAGTTTGGACGCTTCGTCCGGCAGCAGGGTATTCGGGGTGAAGCTGTCTATCCAAGTCACGAACGGATCTGTTACGGTATTGGTTACCGTCACGGTGCTGTTCAGGTTGTTGAATGTGGCCAGCTGATTTGCACCCAAACCGGTTGCAGAGAAGGTCTGGGAACCCGCAAGAGGTCCAGGGAGGATTGGATAATCTCCAGCAGCAGGCTGCACGGTGAACTCAGCAACCAAGGTGCCAGCGGCGGCATTGACAATGGCATTCAGCCCGGTTTTCTCGATCCGCAATACCCCTGCGGCAACCGTCGTGGTTCCTGCATAGGTATTCGCGCCACTCAAGGTGAGTTGACCCGCCCCCGATTTCTCCAGACCGCCGGTTCCGGTGAGCACTTGGCTCGTGCTTACGTTGAAGCCGTTGCTATCGATCTTGATCCCACCGCTTTGCACATTCGCCACGTCGAGGTTTTCGATGAGGTTGCTCTCATCCTGTTTTGCTTTCAAGACGCCGCCGTTGAAGTTGACGGTCGCACTGCCGGTTCCACCCGAGATCTTCTTCGCGTTCACGGTGCCGCCATTGAGATTGAAGGTGCCCGTGCCATTGTCACGGCCCACAATGACTTCGTTGCCAAGATTGATCAGACCCGAGCCGCTGAGGGTGTAGGTGCCCACGGATGAAGCGTTGTTCTCGTTGCCGATGTAAATTTCGTTTGTGACCGTCACCGTGCCACCGCTCTGCGTGAGAGCTCCCGTCGCCTGGTTGTGGCCGATGATCAGCTTGTCGCTACCGGTCATGGTTCCGCCTGTCATCGTCATGGTGCCGGATGCCTCCAGTTCCTTACCGATGAAGATATTGTTAGCAATGGTGATGGCGCCTGTTCCGCTCAGGTTGTAGGTGCCGGTGCCGATCTTGTTGTCGTCACGCGTTCCCACGCCGAACTCCTTGATCACGCTGATCGTTCCAGCCGTCTGGTTCAATGTTCCGATGCCATTGCGGCGGCCTACATACATGTTGCCGTTGCCGGAGGTGGTGAGCGTGCCGCCGTTTACATTCAAGATTCCAGTGCCGCTTTCGCGACCCACGACGACTTCGTTGGCAACATTGAGCGCTCCTGTGCCGCTGAGGGTGTAGGTTCCTTCAGCACCGGTGTTCTCGTTGCCGATGAAGAGTTCGTTGTTCACGTTGATGGTGCCGGCGCTATGCACGACGAAGCCTTTGGCATTGTTGTGACCGACGATCATCTTCTCATCTCCGGTCTTGGTGATCGTGCCGCCCGTCATGTTCAGGGTGCCAGTGTGGGTCGCATTGGCACCCTCGCGCCCGATCACGAACTCACGCTTCACATTGAGCGCGCCAGCGCTGAGGTTGTAAGTTCCACTGGTTGGATCGCTCTGATTGTTTCCATTGGCGATAAAAGTGTTGTGGGTGAATTCGACCACACCGCCTGATTGGTTGACCACAGCCGTGCCCTTGTCGCGACCGATGAAGACATCATCGGTTCCCGCGACGGTAAGCGAGCCACCTGTGATATTGATCGTTCCGTTTCCGCGATCATTCCCAAGGCGAAAATTCCTCGATGCGCTCAATGAGCCACCTGCAATGTTCAATGTTGCGACGCCTCCACCATGGCCAATGTGGGTCTCGTCTGCTCCCCAACCAGTGTGCGAAAGAATAACCGAACCCGACTCCAAATTCATCACGCCGACGGAACCGTTGTCGTTACCGATGCGAATTGTCCCTGTGACATTCAAGGAACCGGTCGTGTTAATGTTCATGGTCCCGTTGCGATTGCCACCCCATGCGGCCAAGTTGAGGTTTCCGGTAGCATTCAGAGTTCCTGAGCCTTGGGGAAAGCCACTGATTCCAGGTCCCGTGGTCGAGGTGTCGGCGAGGTTGTAGAAGCTTGGCGTGCTGTCCTGACCGACGTACATCCAGGCACCGCCAAATGTGCCGGCAATCCCCGCACGATGATCGATCCGGCCTCCTCCTGTTATAATGATGTCATTGGGGGTGAACGAGATATCGGCGGTGATCGTGGCGATGTTGGGAGACACCGTCGAGACAACGGCGTTTTCACTAAAGGCCGTATCCGGCACGCCGCCTTCCGACCAGTTGGACTTGTCATTCCAATCCGAGCTGGTGGTTCCGGTCCAAACGTTATCAGCACCATGGCTGAGCGACGCGCTGAAGCAGAGGACGATGGCGGTGACGAGAGGCGCTCCGAAGCTGGAGTTGCGGAGCGTGGCGGCTTTCAATTTTGGTTTCATGGATTTTTGGTGTTTTGATTCTGTTTTTGTTAGATCAGTTGAATTTATTTCAATGAGGGGCTTCAAAGTAGGTCTGGATGGCGCGTGCGGGAATCGTGCACGCCACACTTTCTCCCGCGACACCGAGTGTGAAAACGGCGGCTTGTTCGGTTGGATTCACCACCACGATCGCCAGCGTGCCATCCGGATTGCTGAAAGCGATGGACTGAATCCCCTGAGGGCCGCCTTCCGAATGAATCCGACGGGCACCGGACTGGACGAACTTGCTGAAGCGGGCGAGGTAGTAAAACGAGGGGCCGTAGGTGATGGCGTTCTCGGCGGATGCCGCAGCCTTGGTCGGGGCGGGCACGGCACTGAGTCTGTGGCCGTTGTCCTTGGCGGTCTCGACCACCGACCACGCATGGGCAGGTTTTCCGGCCGCGGAGGCATGGGTAATGATCAAGGACAGACCGCCCAGCAGCAAGGTATTGGGGATATTCAGGGATTTTAACAAGGACTGCATTACGGAGACTTCAAGAATAGGTTAGGTGACTGAAGATTACGAATTGGGGATTAAAATAAGAATCTGCCATTTGGATCGAAACTGGCAATAGTCCGAAATGACTAGGCAGCAGGCTTTCATCCATCATGGCGAAAAGGTTCCTCGGAGACGCATGAACCGCTGATCGACTCCGAAACTCGCGGTAGCATCACGCACCGTCACCTGCTCGCGGATTTTATCGAGAGGAACTACTTTGGTTTCTATGGTAAAACCCGCGCCAGAATTCCAGGCCCTCAAATCACTGGAAACCTCGCCAATGCATATGAAGTCGAAATTCCGCCTCAAACGCGTGTAAGTGATGGAAAGGAATCCGTCCTGAATCCCGACGATGGGAAAACCACCGTTTTCGGTTGTTGCGCGGAGCCAAGGACTGATGCCGGAGGTGTAGGCAAAGAGATTGGCAAGCCCGTCGTGGTTCGGATCGGCATCCGCGGCGCTGAGGCTGGCGTTGGCGAGTTGGCCGGCGGAGAACCAAGTGTTTTGAAATGAGTTCCAACTTGAAGTTCCGGGTGGCAGTACGGCGAGGCTGACGTTGTCAAAGAGGGCGGTGTTAAGGACGCCGTTGTTATGAGATGTTACTGCCAGGCCGACCAGAACTTCCGGGTTCATCGCGACGGCCACGGCATGGCTGTTAGTCCAAGTTTCCCCGTCGTTGGATTGCCATCCGGTGAAAGTGCCGCCGCTGCGCACGATCCGCAGCCACAACGGCGCGTTGCTT
>CAMBQC010000020.1 GCA_945869855.1 Prosthecobacter debontii | reverse complement strand
TCGGAGTCGGTTGCAAGGCGTTTTCACGAAGCCTCGATCACTGATCTAGTCTTCATCAATCCCTGCGATTTCAAGCGATACAGGCAAGGTTTCCCCCTCTCGGAAAGATCCCAATCCTGTGAAATCGCGTACAAACCTGACGGAGAGCCATAAAAAAATGGGGTTGAATGGTGGCAAGGTACTTGATTCCCTGATTAAGGGAGAAGAGTTGGTGAAAGCTATTTTTGCGACCTATTCGACTTCAAAGTCAGCGGGAAACTTTATGGGCTAGGTTTATCAGGCCCATAAAAATGACGGAATTATTGCCGGGCGGAGGAAACCTTTGGGTATGAATTCCGGATGGAAGCCAGATGATAACTGCAGATAGACCGTGATGGAGGAGGGAGGTATTAAATTCGTAGTGCTATCAGGATTTCTCGCCGATTCGTCGGCTTTCATTGCGGTTTTTGGGATGGAGGGCGATGTCATGAAAATGGACTGGAAAGCCAAAACCGGGTATTGCTCCGCTGATTACCCAAAACTCAAGCAAGGTCGGGGCGATAGTGCTAAAATACGCGCCATCGTGTCACCGAGGAATTTCATACGTTCACTCTTTCCAGAGAGGGATATCGCTCCTACAGGTTGTTAGCGTCGGACAGAGAGAATCATGTCTGGGGCTACACGAAGCGCAATGGGGCGGATGACGTCTTGCTCCATTCCTTGTTCATTCCCAGCCAGTTGGCGGGCGAGACGCTGGTTGAAATGCCCTTGCTGTTGGTCTTTAGACGCAGTATGTCCTCATCTATGTCGTCCCGGTGGATGATCAGAAAGTGGTCAGGCTGGGCTGGCTCGATGAATAAAAAAATGAACAGCCCCATGAACAAAGGATGGTATCACTGCGGTCGCTGCGGCTCCATCTTCCAGTCCGATATCGGGGTCAAGGACCATAGGTTGTGCACCGACTGCGGCCTTAAAGCGGCCACCGACATTTGGCCGGCGCAAGGGGGTCAAATCACCTATCGTGAGAGGAACATGGCTATGTTCGACAAAACGGGTAGTTCAGTGGACGAGAGCGGTTATCGATCCGTGCGGAAAAAACACAAAAACAGCACTCCACTGAAAATCATCGTCTTTTGGGCAATTATCATGTTGCTGTTAGTATTGATTAAAAATTACCACATGCGCCAAAAGGCGTTAGCAAGTTCCGGAAATAAAGTGGTAAATTTCGCCGAAGGCACGATGGCGGACGAGAGCGTCGCTCTTCTCAACCGGGCGATGCCCGACTGTCATAGGGCGCTGATTGGTTTCCTGACTGGAGGAACCCCAGAGATTCGTAACCAGTTTGTGGCAGATCCCATCGAAACCGCCGGGATTATGGCCAGTTTTTATCAGAGCAATCCTTTCCCAAGTCTTGAGGTAGCCGAACTGAGAAGAACAGGACAGCAGTTGATCAAGGTGGGCGAAGAGTGTATAATAGAAACCCGTTGGAATGATGGAAAGGGGCAGGAATTCGATGCGATTTTCCGAAGGAACCGTTCAGCTTGGAAACTTGATTGGGAACATTTCATCCGATACGGCGGCTACTCATGGCCGCTTTTTCTGGCTGGAGAGGGTCCCGCGGCGGTTGAGTTCCGGTTGCTCGCCAGAAGAGTGAAGACCGGGCAAAAGGCTGAAGATGACGGCTCGCGCCTACGGTTTACATTGTTGTCGCCCGTGTTCGGCAGACCCGCAGAGTTTGGTGTGGAATCACCCGAGTTTGTGGTAAACCGCTACAGCGAGGAGGGATTGTTGTTGAGGGCGGCGTTCGATTCGAAGCGGTCCGGAGAGCCGAATTTCGGAGAAATAAATCCGCCCATGGAACCCGAAAATCTGGTCAGGGTGCGAGTCCTTATCAAGCGGGGCGAGTTCGCCGGGCTTAGGAGTTTCGAACTGGTGAAGGTGATGGCTTGCCACTGGATCAGCATCGATGAACTGGGCTTCGATTTGAAGAAGCTGAAAGACGACATTTAGACCACTAATTGATCGGCGGCGGACAACGCTCAACGGTTCATCGCCTTTTTCATGTGAGAAAGCGGCTCCGTCCCCGGAAACCAGTGCTGGAAGGCGATGGCGCCTTGGTGGATCAGTAAGCTCAGACCGTTGTCGGTCACGCAACCGGCGCGCTTCGCGGCGGCGAGAAACGAGGTCTCGGGTGGTTGGTAAATCGTATCGTAGACCCGGGAATTTAAGGAAAGATAGTCATCCGGGATCACTTGACCGTCGGTGGGTTTAAGTCCCAACGAGGTGGTCTGGATAATCAGATCGGCCGCTTGGCACTCATCCCGCAGGCTGGGGTTCATGAATCCAAGGGTACGGATCTCGGTGCTAGGCGAGACCAGGCGCAGTCTTTCCGCTAGCGACTCGGCCTTCGACAAATCCCTGTTTACCAGCGTAAGATTCTCAGGTTTTTCGAGCGCACATTGCGTAGCGATGGCTTGTCCTGCTCCCCCGCCTGCTCCGAGGATCACGGTTTTTAATTTCCCTAGGACCAACCCGAACGAATCGGAAATGGCCGCCCGAAATCCCGGACCGTCGGTATTATAACCTATGATCGCCCCGTCCATGAATCGCACCGTATTGACCGCGCCGAGAAGACGCGCCTGGGCGGACACTTCGGTGCAGCTATCCATCGCCTCGAACTTGTGGGGAACCGTCACGTTGCAGCCGATAAAACCTAGCTCCACCATCATCGCGAACGCTTCACGAAGTTTCCCCGTTTCGATTTCGAGCCGGATGTAGGTAGCGATTATGCCGAGGGCGTCTAGGGCGGGCTGGTGGAGCTGGGGCGAGGCTGAATGAGAAACCGGTTGCCCGAGTACGGCGAGGCGTGCGGGCTTGATGCCAGTCGCAGCCTGAGGCAGTGTTTTCAGGGTGTGGAACGCGTGCATTTTGCTAGCTGATCGGTTTTAGGGATTGCATACATTCCCTGAGCCGTTTTGCTGACCACTGCCCGGGCGCAGTGGTATTTTCACCCACGAATCCGTAGTTCAATACGCTACCAGCCTGAGCGCAAAGTAGGCGTGAAACGGGAGCTAGTTCGCCCATGCCCATGGTCGACAGCGGGATCATCTTCGCGCTCATTTGAAATCTGGCGAGGGCGGCGAGCTCATCCGGTGTATGGAGGAGTGCGGCGGTCTTGAATGCCGCTGCTCCAGCTTTACAAGCGAAACTTGCGTGAGCCATCAGCTCGCGCATGGATGGCAGCCCGCTAAAATTGTGGTATGAGGCAATCCATGGGATTTCCTGTATGGTAATTTCGGAGATGAGCCCTTTCATGCTGGGAGCGGAAATGATTTCGATGTCGATCATGCAGGCGTCCGGCAGCGCCGCGCGCAACAAGGATATCCGTGTGGAAAGATCAAGGTCGTAAGGGGAACCTTCCGCATGGCAGCGAGCTGTGAAAAGGAGCGGGAAGGCTTGCAGGTGCCGCCAGAGGGTGTTTCCTTTTTCGAGAAACTCGGCATGAAGAAGATCTAGCCGAATCTCTAAAAGATCACATTGTTCAGCGAGTGATGCGGGTGTAGCCTCTGAAAGCGCGACGGAATCTCCTACGCTTCCGACAACGATTGGCAATGATCCCGGGAATGTAAAAAACGGGCGAGGCATATTGCAAGTAAAGCCACCGTGACTCGCGTTCGTCAATGGCTTGTGGGGATTTGGGCGCAAATCTACACCGATGCCCCTAAAAAGTTGCGCCCGCCTGTCCTTTTATCTGGTCAAACCGTTATTCCGTTCTCTATTTTCTCCGGAAATCCAAACCTAATGCGAATAAAACTTAACAACTTCCTGAAAGCCATTTCCTGCGCCGTGTTCGGAGTATTTTCCCATTCCATGGCGAACGCGCAGTCCTTCACAGTCGAGGGTGACAAACCTGCGTTCGAAGATATCTCCTCACCTAATCTCGGAGATTCTAAAAATAGTTTCAAGCCGAAGGAATGGCTAGAGATCGAAGCCAGCATAACGGTGGACATGAAACCAGCACCCCGATCCAAAACCGCCGACCGGATTCTTGTGAAATGGTATGTCGCTGTGGAGAACCCCGACAAACAGGGAACTTATTCATTGCTTACGAAGGACATAACCCACGTCAATATCCCTCTAGGGGAGAAAGTGTTCAGCTCTGTCTATCTCTCTCCTTCTTCGGTCCGCCGCATCACGGGCGGGGATCGCGCCGGCAAGAGCCTGGTCTTTATGGTCGGCTACGAAGTTCTTGTGAATGGCGTGAAAGTCGCAGAGGAGTCTAGTAAAGGGAAAGCTGGTTGGTGGAACACATCTTCTGACAAGATCTCCCGCAGTGAGACGGTTCCTCTACTTGACAAGAGCGAGTCTGCTTTCGCGCATATGTGGTGGGATCGCTATGCGGAGATTTCCAAGGAGAAAAACTGATCGGTTCAGTTTGCCAACCCACTGCATCAAATCACACAATTTTCACTTTCCGCACCTCACCATGGCAGACACCCAGATTATTGTAGCCTTAAACCTCGGCTCTCAACGAATTTCCATGGCTGTTTTCGAAACATCGAAAAACGGTGGCATGATTTTGAAAGGTTTTGAAACGGATACGATCATAGCTGATCCCGCTTTCGAAGCTTCTCGGGAGGCGCAGATACGCGTCGCGCTGGAAGAGTTGATCGGTAAACTGAATGTTTCCCGGTCCAAGGTGCGCTACGCGATCGCTGGTCAATCCGTCTTCACCCGTTTCGTTAAGCTGCCACCGCTGCAGGACGACAATATCGAGCAGATCGTGACTTTCGAGGCCCAGCAACACGTTCCGTTCCCGATCAACGAGGTGGTGTGGGATTATGAGATGATCGAAGGTGGGGATGATAAGGAAGTGGTGATTGTTGCCATCAAGGAGGATTCGCTGGATGAGATCAACGACACGGTGACAGCATCCGGATTGTCCACCTTGGAGGTCGATGTCGCTCCAATGGCGTTATATAATGCGTATCGCCACTCATACGGTGCTCCGGACGAGCCTACGCTAATCATTGATATTGGCGCGAAAACCAGCAATCTACTCTACGTCGAGGGCAAGCGTTTTTTCACCCGCAGTGTAGCGATAGGGGGAGCCTCGATCAGCGCGGCTATCGCCAAGGAATACAATATCACTTTCCCCGAGGCGGAGCACCATAAAATCACCAACGGGCTTGTGGCACTCGGCAGCGGGCACACCGAAGCGATGGACGAGTCCCTTGCGGCGCTCGCCGTGGTGATCCGCAATGCGTTGACACGCCTTCCCGCCGAAATCGCGCGCACAACGAACTACTACCGCAGCCAGCACGCCGGGAACATGCCCAGGAAAGTCCTGCTTGCAGGAGGGGGCGCTAACCTGCCCTACACGCTCGAGTTTTTCCA
Organism: Prosthecobacter debontii; assembly: GCA_945869855.1. Lineage (GTDB taxonomy): Bacteria > Verrucomicrobiota > Verrucomicrobiia > Verrucomicrobiales > Akkermansiaceae > Luteolibacter. Next base: position 19,530 of record CAMBQC010000020.1, on the reverse strand, counting down.
AGAGAAGCTTGGCATCCCCGTTGAATTCTTCAGCCCGCTCGGCCAAATCACCATTGGCAGAGGGGTCAATGTCGATGTCGTCAGCCGTGAAGCACATACCATGGGCGAACTGGTGGGACTGGGTCTGCGCGGGATCGGCAAATCAACGATAAATATTGATCTTGTCCCGTCTGCCGTCGGAATCGCCCGTGCCGAGTCGAAACGTAAGCCTTTCCTAATCGCGGCCGCCACTCTGCTGGTAGTCGGTTTTTCCGCATGGGCTGCCTTTCAATACATCGCAAAAGAAGGGGCTGAAGACAGGCAGATCACCATGACGGACACGCGCGACACCCTTGCGCCAGTCGAATTTCAAATCCGCAAGCTGCAAAAACTGGAGGAAGACCTGGAACGCATCGCCAGTTCATACACGAAGATTGAGAGTGACCATGCATTCTGGTTCGACCTCATCGAGGAGCTGAACGGCGCTTTCGCTGGCGATTCACTGTGGCTCACTGAAATGAGCCCGTTGTATGATTACAACCCTCTCACCCAGCAGGCGACCGGCTCCCCGAAACCAGGTTTGCGGCTGGTTGTGAAATCCGATTTTGCTGGTGGTCAAGGTAGTGGCAGTAGTGGCAGCTCGGTTTCAGAGCCGACCCCGCCAGCGGCGGGCAACAAGCCCAACAATAAACCGAATAACATGCCGAACCAACCCCAAGCCGCGCCCGTAGCCAACGCGATTCTAATCAAGGGCTTTTGGCGGGAAAATGCCCAAACACAGAATATTGTTTCCGATCGACTCAAACGCCTCCGGGAGAATTCCTCCTCATTCCAATTCAGTGCGAAAGACGCAAACGGCAGGGAAATACCCCTGAGCGATGAGCAGATCATCCTAAAGCTGGCTAGCAGCGCTGACAATAAGGGCGAATTGGCTTTCCCCTTCGAAATCACGCTGCCTCTCGCCCACCCTGTCGCGGTTAGGTAAGCGGAACACTTTTCCCAGTAAGACTTCTATGAATTGGATCAAGAGTAACCCCTTCGTTTCCGGATTGGCCGCAATCACCCTCCTGCTATGCGGTATTTTGTTTCTTCTCGCGTCGAAATGGGGGGCTCAATATGGCGAGGCGAAAATCGGTTTCGACGACGCCTACCTGGGTGTCACCACCGCCGAAAGCACCGCTCTCTATCCCACGGCCGATTTGCGCGACGGCAAAAGTAAGGCGCTGAATGAACACCGCGACGCGCTCGGCGACCTGACGAAGCTCTTTGATCCATATCGTCCGGAAAAGACTGAAAATATCACCCCCCAAGCCTTCACGGATCGCCTCCTGACCGCGAACGAACAAGTTTCCACAGCATTCGGCAAGACCATGTTGCCAGAAAACTTTTTCCTCGGGTTCGAGACGTATCGCAGCCAACTCGCCAAACCCGACGCGACCGGAACGCTCCTGTATCAAATGGATGGCATCAAGGCGGCGCTGATGGGTTTGGCGGAGGCACGTCCCAGCGCCTTGCTAAAGGTATTGCGAGTGCCCGTTCCAGAGGAGATGGGTGGTAATTCCCAACCGGATCCCAACGACGTGGCTAGATTCTTTTCCTGCGAGGTCACTTTCAAGGGATCCGAGCAGTCCGCGAGGGATTTCCTGAACTCCCTTGGCGCAACGGATTCTCACTACTTCATCATCCGTACTGTCAGTATCAAGAATGAACGCCAAACGCCGCCTCAGGTATCGGATGCGAAATTTGAGACGATTGCGACCGAGGAAGCGGCTGTCGCGCCCGCCAATCCTTTCGGTGAAGCATTTTTCGAACTACCAGATGCCGTGCTAGAATCTGATGTAGCGGCACTTCCCACTGCGAAAGAACCCACTGCAGCTGGCGGCGACACTGCGCTGGAAACTACCGCTACCCAAGCACCTAAGCCGCCCGCCACCGTCCAGGATACTTCCCGCATCCTTATGCAAGTGCTAGGCAGCGAAGAACTTACCGTTTTCGTCCGCTTCGACATCGCCATGTTTCTTCCGTCCAAGGAACTTCCCAAACCCTGACAAAGCATCTTTTCCACCATGTCCTGGATCTTAAAAAATTATGAAAAGGCGTCCGTAGGAACTGCCGTGCTCTTGGCGGCTGGCCTAGCTTATACAGGTTGGAGCAAGCTCGTTTCCGTGGAGTCGGATTTTGGCAGCAAGCCAGCCGGTTCGAAACCTGAACAACGCGATCCGAGCGTAAAAAGTGCAGACTTGGTTGCCAAAGCAACATCCTCTTTTCAACTCAAGAGGGAATGGAAAAAAGCCAAGGACGAGAGACGTCCCGTCGATCTTTTCACCGGCGTCGCGCTGTTCGTGAATAAAAACGACCAAGAAAAACCCGTAGATCTGATCGAGGGCGCGCCTGTGCATGAGGGGATTCCCAATAGTTGGTGGCTTGAATACAGTATCGACCCCGGATTCGGTGATTCTCCGTTGCGCGATGCCGATGAGGATGGTTTCTCCAATAAAGATGAATACACCGCCAAAACCGATCCTAGCAACGGGAAAGACTTTCCGGCGCTCATCACGAAGCTGACTTTCATCGGAGACGAGTCGGTGCAATGGCTTCTACGCCCCGGCTTCGAGTCGGCCGGCGGAAGTTTCACTTTCACTTTCGGTGTGGGTAAAGAGCGCAATAAGGTCGGCGCTGCCAACCCTGTTCCACCCGGCGGGATTTTCTTCGAAAAAGGGGCGGCCATGGGAAGGTTTAAGCTGCTCGGTTCCGAAAAGCGTAAGGTGATGAACGAAGCGACTCAGGCTGAGGAGGAGGTTACTTTCGTCAAGATCGAGGATCAGAAGCCGAACAAGAAGGGAATGGTGTACGAAATTCCCGCCTCATTCCGCGCGGCGGAGCAACGCAGGCTCGCCCGCTTCGACCGCACCGCCGTCCTGTCCCTTGAAGCCCTCGGTCTTGCGGGTCAGGAGTTCAGGGTTGAGGAGAACACCTCCTTCGCGTTGCCCTTGGGGGATGGCAAGAAACCCTACATGATGAAGGAAGTGGCACCGGAACGCATCGTGATCGAGTTCACCGGTGAGGATGGCAAGGTCCAGACCCACGAGATCATCAAGGGCGCAACCGGTCCCGCCGCTCCCTGAAACCGGATAATCAAGTTTCCTCAAAAAGCTCTTTCCAAATTACGCAAATACAGACAAAACGACTCCGCTCTTTATGCAAAAAACGCCTACCCACCACACCAGCCGAACAGCAGCAACGCTGATGGCCGTCGCCGCCACCATGCCAATCACGATCTCCTCGGCGGATGCCGGCGAGGGATACTCCGGCATGAGCGGGCTTGCGCAGCGGGAAATCATCCGCCGCCAGGAGGCTGTCGCCGAGGCGGACCGCATGTTCATCGATGGTCGCGAGGCCTATGCGAAGGCCGATTACCAGAAGGCGGTCGACAAGTTCCGGTCCGCCCTCAGCACACTGCCGGAAGCTCCCACGCTCGCCGACCGCCGGGCCAGCTACACGGAACATCTCGCTGACTCTAGCGTAGCCCTCGCGCAGCAATTTAGCAAGGTCGGCAAATACGACGAGGCCCGCGCCCTGCTTGACGGAGTCCTCACCCCCGAGATCGATCCTGAGAACGCCGCCGCGAAAACGGAGCTCGGATATCTCGATGACCCGATCCGCACCAATCCCGCCCTCACTTACGAGCACACCAAGAACATCGATGAGGTGCGTCGTGGACTCTACATGGCGCAGGGCAACTTCGATCTCGGCAAGTTCGACGCAGCCAAGGCGAATTATGAATCCGTTCTCCGCATCGATCCATACAACGCTGCCGCCCGCCGTGGTATGGAGAAGATCGCAGCTACGAAAAGCGACTACTACAGAGCCGCCTATGACCATACACGGTCCGAGATGCTGATGCAGATCGACGAGGCATGGGCGCTATCGGTGCCGGCCGATCTTCCTAACATTGAACTGGGCTCCGATACTTCCAACGCTCCTACCAACGGGGTCGCCTACATTTCTGAAAAACTCCGCAGGATCATCATTCCGAGTATCAATTTCGACGAAGGGATATCCCTCGAGGAGGCCGTTGACTTCCTCCGTCTGCGTGCCGGAGAGCTCGATACTCTGGAAATCAATCCGGAACAAAAGGGTGTAAATATCGTGATCCAGAGTCCCCGCTCGAATTCGGTGGGTGGCGGTGAACTTGACGTCGCAGCGGGAGAAACGGCCCTGCTGGGCGAAAATGATCTCGGCGCGCTTACTCTCAACAACGCGCTTCGTCTCCGCAACGTGCCGCTTGCTACCGCATTGGAATACATCTGCGACATGACCATCCCCAAGCTCCGCTTCAAGGTGGATGACTTCGCGGTGACCCTCGTGCCACAGACCGACACCGAAGAGGAAAACTTCACCCGCACGTTCCGCGTGCCGCCCGACTTCGCGGCGAACCTCAACGCCAATGGTGGTGAACCCGCAGGTGAGGCGGATCCTTTCGCGGCGGATAGCGGCAGTGACGACGGCTTGCTAAAGCCGCGCCCGTCCATCCTAGAGCTTCTCAAACAATCGGGTATCGTTTTCGAGGAGGGTAGTGCGGCCACTCTTGGTGCCGGTGGTTCCTTGCTGATCACAAACACACCTTCTGAACTCGACAAAATCGAGCAGTTGATTGCAGCGATTTCCACGGCTCCGAAACAGGTAAAGATCACTACCAAGTTCGTCGAAATCAGTCAGGAGAACAACGATGAACTCGGATTCGACTGGATCGTAACCCCCTTTGGCCTGTCTGCGAATAATGTGTTCGGCACAGGCGGTACGATTGGCAACGGTGGCGGCAAAACCGGCGCGGATTTCGTTAGCCCAGTGAATGGGACCTCGATTCCCGGAATCCCGGCAGGTCTCTCGGAAGTCAGCAACATCGTTACCGGTGGCCTTCGCAGCGGTGACCAAGCGGTAAATCGGAATAGTATCGATTCAATCATCAACAATCCTTCCCGAACCGCTCAGGCCGCGAATGTAGCACCGGGTATCCTGGGTATTACGGGACTGTTTTCCGACGGTCAGGTGCAGGTGATCATGCGTGGACTGTCACAGAAAAAAGGTACCGACCTTATGACCGCCCCTTCAATCACCGCCCGCTCCGGGCAGAAGGCGACCATTGAGGTCATCCGTGAATTTATCTACCCAACTGAATACGAACCCCCGGAACTTCCTCAGGGCGGCAACGGTGGCAACGGTAACAATGGTATTGGCGGCGGTGGCGGTGCCGCTGCAATGATCGCAACTCCCGCGACTCCCACAGCATTCGAGACGAAAAATCTCGGCGTCACGCTAGAGATTGAGCCGACGATCGGTGAGAACGATTTCGTAATTGATCTCCGTTTCCTGCCGGAAATCGTGGAGTTCGAAGGCTTCATCAACTACGGCAGCCCGATCCTTTCCCCCGGAACAGATATCTTCGGAAACGCGATCAGCTCAGTGATTACCGAGAACCGTATCGAGATGCCAGTTTTCTCCAAACGCAGCGTCAACACATCCCTCACGATCTATGACGGTTACACCGTTGCGGTCGGTGGCCTCATGCGCGAGGATGTTCAGATCGTTGAGGATAAGGTGCCCATTCTCGGGGATATCCCTCTCATCGGACGCTTGTTCCAATCGGAAGGTGAAAACCGGATCAAGAGTAACCTAATCATCTTCGTGACCGCCCAGATCATTGATGCCACCGGCGCTCCGCTTCGCGGCGATACGGGCGGATCAGTTCCTGTAACGGCTCCGGTCAGCGAGTTTGATGGAGGTGTTCTTCCGGAACCCCTCGATCTTCCCGAATAAAAGATAAAACCCTAAGTATCAGGGCGGGAGTCAACTCCCGCCCTTTTTCGTGGACTGCATCTGCGTCCGGGGCGTTTATTCCACCATGGCGAAGAGAATTATTGTAATCGTCCTCGATTCTGTCGGCTGCGGGGGAGCACCGGATTCAGCAAGATATGGTGACGAAGGAGCGGATACGCTCGGACACCTTTTCAAGGGGATAGCCTGGCTCCGACTTCCCAATCTTGACTCATTGGGACTCGCTCGATTGATGGGCAGAAACGTCCAGACTCAGATACGTGAATTTTCCCATGCCTTCCGTCTTACGGAGTCTTCAGCAGGCAAGGATACCACGACTGGACATTGGGAACTCATGGGCTGCCTGACCATGGAGCCTTTCTTGACTTGCGATGTGTATCCCGATGATTTTCTCGATGAATTGGCGGAAGCAGGCGGAACGAGCTTCATCGGCAACAGGGCGGCTTCCGGAACCATGATTTTGGAGGAACATGGCGAGGAACATCTGCGCACAGGAAAGCCCATTCTTTACACCAGTGCGGACAGCGTGTTGCAGATCGCGGCGCATGAGGAGAGTTTTGGTCTAGAAAGGCTTCTGGAGCTTTGCCAGACGGCGCGAAGGATTCTGGATGAACGCGGAATGCGGGTGGGACGTGTGATCGCCCGGCCTTTTCTCGGGGACTCCTATGCGGGATTCAGGAGAACGGCGAACAGACACGATTACTCCTTGATACCTGGCGAAACTGCGTTGGATCGGTTGCTAATGCGTGGGGTGAATATCATCGGTATCGGAAAGATCTCGGACATCTTCGCCGGTAAAGGAATTTCCGAATCCTATCCTACGAAGGACAACCGTGCAGGAATGGAAAGGATCGACCAACTTTGGTTGACCCCATCCGCCTCTAACAGCTTAGTTTTGGCGAACCTTGTGGATTTCGATTCGTTGTATGGCCATCGCCGCGATCCTTCTGGGTATGCGCAGTGCCTGATTGAGTTCGATGATTGGCTGGGTGGTTTCCTCAGTAAAATTGGAGTGGAGGATCTACTTGTCATCACTGCCGATCATGGCAACGACCCTTACCACCGAGGCACCGATCACACGCGGGAGCAGGTTCCCTGTCTGGTGGTTAGTAACGGAAGCTTCGATTCCGAGGATATGCATACCTTCTCGGATGTGGCCCGCGTCGTGGAGTCCTATTTCGGCTTAAATGAGAACTTGCCACGATGTGAGATTTGAAATAATTAGCCTTTGTCATAACGTCGTGTGTGCGTTGTGACGCGCTTCGTCTGGTCCCCATCGCCATGGTCTCGGGAAGCGTCGATTGTGATGGCGTGACTACAGAATAATACAAATGGACATCTATGTGGGCAACCTGCCCTACACCGCTACCGAGGAAGACGTTACCGATCTCTTCGCCGCCTACGGCCCTGTTGAACGGGTCAAAATCATCACCGACCGCGAGACGGGCCGCTCCAAAGGCTTCGCATTCGTAACACTCGGTGACCAAAGCCAGCTGAACGCCTCGATCGAGGCTCTCAACGGGCATGACTTCCAGGGCCGCGCGCTCCGGGTAAATGCTTCGGAACCGAAGGAACCACGTCCGGGCGGTTTCCGCAGTGGCGGCGGCGGCGGCGGCGGCGGCGGCGGCGGCGGCGGCGGCGGTGGTGGTGGTGGTGGTGGCGGTGGTTACGGCGGTGAACGCCGTGGCGGTGGCGGCGGCGGCGGCTACAAAGGTGGCGGCGGCGGCGGTTACGGCGGAGATCGCCGTGGTGGCGGCGGCGGCTACAAAGGTGGCGGCGGCTACAAAGGTGGCGGCGGTGGCCGCAACAACGACGATTGGGGTTGAGCCATACAAACCCGAATCCCTTCATGGCATCCGTTCCCCTGTGGAACGGGTGCTTTTTTATGCCCGGCTTTCCGGAAGATAAATGCGCTGCACACGGGGCGTGATGCCGGTGAGGATTTCCCATGCGATGGTGTCCGCTTTCGCGGCCACTTCGGACACTGGGATGTGCCCGCCGAAAAGCTCCACCTCATCGCCGCAGCGGACGTCGCTATCGTCGGGAAGCTCCACCATGATCTGGTCCATGGTCACCCGCCCGATGACCGGATGTTTCTTTCCGCGGATGAAAACCTCCGCACTGTTCCCCGAGACGTGGCGCGGATACCCGTCGCCGTAACCGATGCCCACCGTGGCGATCCGCGTGGGGCGGGATGTGACGTAACTGCGCCCGTAGGAAACGCCGTGGCCGGCGGGAAGCGTCCTCACAAGCGTGACACGCGATTTCAGCGTCATCACGTTTTTCAAGGATAGCTGGTAGCCGGGCATGGGCGAGATTCCGTAAAGCATCAAGCCGGGGCGGGCGAGATTCCGGCTGCCCACGGGATAGCCGAGGATGCCCGCGCTGTTGGAAAGGTGCCTCCAGCGGAACCGTTCCGCGCCGCCGAGCAGCTCCACGGTTTCCTCGAAGGAACGGATCTGCCGCCACGTGAATTCCTCGTCCTCATCCGCTGAGGACAAATGCGAAGCGATGCCCTCGATCTCCAGCGAATCCATGGCGGTTAGCTCCGCGAAATTTTCAGCGATCCCCTCGGTCACGAAACCGCCTCGCCCCATCCCCGTATCGACGGCGATGTGGACAGCGAGTTTCACCCCCCTACGTTTCGCGATGGCGTTGAACTCCGCCGCTTCCCCGACCGATGAGACGCAGGGCGTGATGTTCCGCGCGACGATCTCCTCGCGTTCCGCTTCCCAGGTCGCCCCTAACAGATAGATGCGTGAGGAAACACCTGCCTCGCGGATGCGGCGCGCCTCGCCGATGTTCGCCACGCCCAGGAACTCCACGCCCGCGCTTTCGAGGGTGCGGGAAATCACCTCTAGGCCGTGGCCGTATGCCCCCGCTTTCACCACCGCCATGATCGCGCAACCCGATGCCTTGCGTGTGAAGGCGAGGTTTTCCTCAAGAGCGGCGTTGTCAATCTCGACCCACGCGCGCGGCGGGGAGATTGGGAAATCGGTAGGGGTCACGCAGCAGAGACTATCCGCATGGAGCGTATCCGCAAGTTCCGGCTTGCCGCTGCGGGGTGGGGCGGGTTGCCTTGCCCATGCGATTCCTGCTGGCCGCCATCCCTTTGCTTTTCCCCCTTTGCCGGGCGGCGGAGGAGATCCCCGTGCGCGGGATCGCATGGCCCGCGCTATCGGCCGATGGGAAAACGCTGGCCTTCGAATGGCTCAACGACATCTGGCTCGCCCCTTCCACCGGAGGCGAGGCGGTGCGAGTGTTGAAAACGCCGAAGCGTGAAGCGTATCCGATGTTCTCTCCGGATGGCGGTCGGATTTTTTTCGGTTCCGGGGAATCGGGCTCCGTTCAGCTCCATTCGGTGAAACGGGACGGCTCCGATCCGCGGATACACACGCGACATTCCGGGGGAAACATTCCGGAGGCGATCTCAGCGGATGGTTCTTTCGCCATCGTCCGCGGCATGCGCGAAAGTTCCGGATACGAACCTTTCCGCCTGTTAAAAGTCGGCCTAGAGAAGGACGCCCGCGAGCTGGATCTATTCGACGCCACGGCGCATTCCGTTTCCGTCTCACCGGATGCAAAGCGTTTCCTTTTCTGCCGGGGTGGCGAGCAACTTTACCGCCCGGGCTACCGAGGCTCCCGTGCCTCCTCGGTTCATCTTTATGATTCAGTGGAGAACCGCTTTACATCCATTGTCGCGGAGGACAGTGATGCCCGCTCACCGCTATGGAAGCCGGACGGGAAAGGTTTCTACTACGTTTCTAGTAAAGGTGGGGTGTTCGATGTATGGGAGGGATGGTTCGACGGCAAGCCGCACCGCCGCCTGACCGCGATGGTGCGTGGCGGGGTCGTGCTGCCCGATCTCTCGGCGGATGGAAAGGTGATGGTCTTCCGCTCCGGGCATGATATCTATCGGTTCGAGCCAGAAAGCTCCGCACCGCCCGTCGCTTTGCGGTTTTTCACGCAAGAAAAAGTTCCCGACCGATCCCGGCGCAATGAACGTGTCACAGGGACATCCTCTGCGGCGTTTTCGGCGGACGGCGGGCGCATCGTTTTTTCCTCGGCGGGCGACCTGTGGACGATGGCGGCGGGCAAATCCTCGCCGCAGCGCCTGACGGCAACCGATGAGACCGACGAGCGTGAACCCGCGTTATCCGCCGACGGCAGGGAAATCCTTTTCCTCCGCGACGACGGCATCAAAGCGGAGGTCTGCCGCACACGATGGGAGGCCGGAAAATTGGGCGAAATCGGAGTGGTCGCATCATCCGTAAGGTCGAAGCGTAGCCTCAAGGTGAGTCCTTGTGGCAGGCATGTTTCCTGGCTGGAGGCGACCGGTGATCTCGTGACCGCCGGCTTGAATGGCGGCGCCGCGAAAGTGGTGGCGGAGGCTTGGGATACGCCAATCTACGATTGGTCGCCGGATGGCGAATGGCTCGTCATGTCGGCCAAGGACGCCCATTCGAACCGTGACATTTTCCTCGTTCGCGCCGATGGCTCGCGGCCTCCCGTGAATCTCACGCGGCATCCAGCATTCGAGGGTTCCCCGAAATTTTCCCCAGACGGGAAATCCATCGTCTTCACCGCTAGGCGTGAGCCGGACGGGATCGCGAGGCTGTGGCTCATGGATGCCGGAGAGGATCCCGAAAAGGCATCCGCATCGCTGCGACCCTTGCAAACCGATATCGGCGAGCCGACGCGCGTGACATGGGCCGCGGATTCGCGCTCGGTGCTTTTCCAAAGCCGCGACCCTAGCGATAAGACGATTTACTCCATACCGCTGGATGGCGGGGAAATTGCGCCATTCTCTGATTTTCGCGGCATCGCGGAAGGCATGGGCGCGGCTGGACGGTCGTTCTGGCGCATCGACCGCGTGCCCGCCGTCTTCCATGAGGAGAAATTGCAGCGCTTCGAATTCTCGTTTTCCGTCGAGCAGGAACGCGAAAAGCGGCTGCGGCTCGGCTTTCGTAGGATCTGGCGCACCTTGGGCGAGCGTTTCTACGATAGGACGATGAACGGCAAGGACTGGCTTGCCGTCCTCGCGAAATACGAGGACGCGGCTGCCGGTGCCATGGATTCCAGGCAGTTCGACAGGGTGGTGGCGCAGTTGCTGGGCGAGCTCAACGCGTCTCACCTCACGTTCAAGACCACCCCGTGGGGCGCGCCGTCCAGTCCTGACACTGTCGCGCAACCGACGGCTTTCCCCGGCCTCATCTTCCACAACACATGGGACGGCGCGCTCGTAATCGAAAAAGTGCTCGAAGGATCGCCGATCTCCCTCGTCGAGGGTGCGCCGCTCCCGGGGGAAACGTTGCTGCGCATCGCCGGCAGGGCAGTGGATGCGCAGACTCCCCTCCACTCGATTTTCAATGGGGCGAAAGGCAGTGTGTTTCCCATCGTCGTCGCCTCGAAGGATGGGGTGGAAAGGACTTTGGAACTGATCCCCATCTCCTACGGCAGGGCGAGGTGGCTGGATCGCGCGGCAAGGCTGAAGCGTGCCGGTCTCGCGGCGGAAGCGGGTGGGAAAAAAATCGCCTACCTTCCTTTCCGGAAAATGAAATCCGATGAGCTGCTTGATCTCGCCACGGAGGTTTACCGCGCCTCGCTGGATGCCGAGGGCTTGATCCTCGATCTCCGCGATAACATCGGCGGGCGTGTGGCGGATCAGTTGCTCGGACTTTTTTGCCAACCCGTTCACACCTTCACGATCCCACGCGACGGGGAAAGGGGATACCCCACGGATCGCCGCGTCAGCCCCGCGTGGGACGGCCCGATGGTCGTGCTATGCAACGAGAACACCTTTTCCAATGCGGAGATTTTCTGCCACGCTTTCAAACGGCTTGGGCGCGGCAAACTGATCGGCATGCCCACGAACGGCGGAGTCATTTCCGCTGTCACGATCCGCATCCCCGAGGTCGGGGAGCTGCAGATTCCGTTCCGCGGCTGGTTCCATGCCGATACCGGCCGCGACCTCGAACTCAACGGCGCGTTACCGGATGTGCTCGTCCCCATCGGCCCAGAGGATCAGGCAAAGGACCTTGATCCCCAGCTCGACGCCGCATTGCATGCCCTGGATGAGGCCATCGCCGCGAAAGGATCGGAAGTCCCCGCCATCCCTAAATCATCGGAATGACCCGCGCCGGTTAGGAGCGATTGCACGGCCTTTGATGTTCATTACTAATCCTCAAGCGGATGGGAGCGTGCGGAAACGACGCATGCCGCTCCTCCCTGAAAGAGCTGGAAGTGCCGGTGAGTTCCGTTAGTATGGCGACATTATGAAACTAATTCGTTTCGGGGAAGAAGGCAGGGAGGAACCGGGCGTGTTGCTGGAGGACGGGCGGATGATCGACGCAAGTGGGGAGTTCCTCGATTACGATGAGGGCTTTTTCGCGATGGGGGGATTGGAAAGCTTGGCGGAGTGGGTGGAGCAGGGATGTCCGGGCGGGTTTGTGATCGATGCGGGGACAAGGCTGGGGCCGCCGGTTGCGAGGCCTTCGAAGATCGTGTGTGTAGGGCAAAATTATCTGGAGCACGCCCGCGAAATGAGCGGGGAGATCCCCTCTGAGCCGGTGCTTTTTATGAAGGCGAGCTCGGCTTGGAGCGGACCGTATGATGACGTGCTGATCCCCAAGGGCGCGCGCAAACTGGATTATGAGGTAGAGCTGGCGTTGGTGATCGGCAAGACGGCGAACAATGTTTCCGAGGCCGAGGCAATGGAGTGTGTGGCGGGCTATGCCGTGTTCTGCGATTACTCGGAGCGGGCTTTTCAGAAAGAGCATGGCGGGCAGTGGACGAAGGGGAAAAGCGCGGACACTTTCGCGCCGATGGGGCCTTGGCTGGTAACGGCGGACGAGGTTTCTGATCCGCAGGGGCTGCGGCTATGGACGAAGGTGAACGGCGAGCTGCGCCAGAACAGCTGGACGAAGGACATGCTCTTCGGCGTGTGCGAGATCGTCAGCTACATCAGCCGTTTCATGACCCTGCTGCCGGGGGATGTGATCGCAACGGGAACGCCGAGCGGGGTGGCGATGGGGATGGACCCACCGCGCTACCTGCAAGCTGGGGATCTGGTGGAATGCGGCGTGGAGGGATTGGGGGAGTTGACACAAAGAGTCGTCGCAGCCAGATAAATACAACGCAAAGCTTGAGAACGCGATTATCCATCCTGACCTGGCCGGAGCCGAAAGGCGGGCCGCACCGTGCGATCTGCCATTACTGCGATACGGTGCACGTGGCCGACCCGATCGCGGAGGGGTCACGCGCGAACTGCGTCCTGTGCGGTGCGACGCTATTCCAGAACCGCCCGGCCTCGCTGGTGCGTGTGACTTCCTTTTCCCTGACTGCCCTGCTGTTAATGATCGTGGTGCACACCGCACCTTTCGTGGATATGGATGCAGCCGGTCTGCGCACGGAACTCACGCTGCCCGGCGCGGCGCGTGCATTGATCGACGAGGGGACTCCGCTGGTGGGGCTGGGTGTGGCGCTTTTCACGATCATCACCCCGCTGATCCTTGCGGGCGGACTAGTCTATGTTTGCGCGCCGCTGATCTTCGGCAGGCTCGCTCCCGGCGCGATGTTCGTGACGCGCTGGATGAGCCGCTCGGAACCTTGGAACATGATCGAGGTTTTCCTGCTGGGCGTATTGGTCAGCCTGCTGAAACTGGGCAAGGTGGCTGATCTCCATTTCGGGATCGGCTTCTGGGCCTTCGCCGGGCTGATGGTTTGCATGGCGGCCGCGGTCGCAGCAATTGACAAGAGAGAACTGTGGGATCGCCTGGAGGTAGCGAAGGGGCAATGAGCAAGGTGAACGGAAAGGAAGTCCCTAGGGGGCTGGAGCTGGGGCTGGCAGGTTGCCATGTTTGCGAGAAGGTGTCGCCCGTCGCCGAGGTGCATTGTCCTCGTTGCGGCACGCACCTGCACATGAGGAAGCCGGACAGCATCACCCGGACGTTGGCACTTCTCATCGCGGCGGCGGTAATGTATGTGCCTGCGAATCTGCTACCTATCCTCACTTCCCGGGAACTAGGTATCTCCACGGAAAGCACCATCATAGCTGGCATGGTGGAGTTCTGGAACACGGGTGCTTATCCGATCGCACTCGTGATTTTCACCGCATCCATCTTGATTCCGCTGCTCAAGATCGTGGCGCTTCTCTGGTTGTGCGCCGCCGCGAAAGGTCTTGTGCCGCACTCCGCGAAGTTGCTGGGAAAGGTTTATTGGGTCACGGAATTGCTGGGACGCTGGTCGATGGTGGATATCTTCGTAGTGGCGATCCTAGTTGCCATGGTGCAGCTCGGCAATTATATGGTTATCACTCCAGGGTCCGGTGCGCTGGCCTTCGCCGGGGTCGTGATGCTAACAATGTTCGCGGCGATGAGCTTTGACCCGAAGCTTCTTTGGGATCAACTTGAGCGCGAGGAGGAAATGTCAACCGCCCAACCCCTTCCAGAAAGTGAGTGAAGAACAGTCCATAGGCACCGCCCCAGAACTACGCGCCGCACAGCGCTGGAATATCGTTTGGGTCGTACCCATCCTCGCGCTTCTAATCGGTGGCTGGATGCTTTACCATAGCGTCAGCTCGAAGGGGCCGGAGGTGCGGATCCGCTTCGAAACGGCGGAAGGCATTTTCGCCGGGAAAACGGAGCTTCGCTGCCGCTCCGTCAGCGTCGGCACGGTTTCTAAGGTCGAGCTGGCGGAGGATCTCCAATCGGTCTTCGTTTACTGCACGCTGGACAGCGCCTACAGTGGCCTGCTGCGGAAGGGCACCCGTTTCTGGGTGGTGCGGCCGCGCGTTTCGACGGCGGATATCTCCGGTCTCGGCACGCTCTTGACCGGGGTCTACATCGAGATGGAACCTGGCACCGGGCCAACAGGACCGACGAACTGGAAAGGCCGCGAGACGCCTCCCGCCACCAACCGCAGCGTGCCGGGTCTGCGGCTCACCCTGGTTTCCGATGAGGCGGGCTCGCTTTCCGTCGGCTCGCCGCTCTATTACCGCGGATTCGCGGTCGGCAGGGTGGAGAGTCGCAAGCTGGACATTGACAAGCGCCGCATTGTTTACGAGGCCTTCATCCAGGAAAAATATCGAACCCTAGTGCGGGACAATACAAAGTTCTGGAACACCAGCGGCATCGATATTTCGGCGGGCGTGGACGGTTTCAAGGTCAGGACTCCCTCTTTCCAGGCGATGGTCAGCGGCGGTGTTTCCTTCGCGCTTCAGGAGGGTCTAGAGCCGGGAGCGCAGGCGCAGGATGGGACGACCTTTGAGCTGCACGATGACATGGATGATGCTGAATCATCCACTTTCGAGCCGACCTTGCGGATCCTGCTGCTTTTCGACCAAAGCGTCCGTGGTCTCTCGAAATCGGCACCCGTTGAATACCGGGGGATCGAGATCGGGCGCGTTACGAATATCTCTTTCGATTACGCCCCCGAACGCGACAACCAGAAAATCCCGGTTCTCGTCGAGGTGGATCCGAGTCTCCTGAGGGCGCTCGGCACGGTAAGCACGCAGGAAGATGACGTCCTGATGTTGGGCAACGCCGTCAAGAACGGTCTGCGCGCGACGCTGAAAACCGGTAGCCTGCTGACCGGTGCCCTGTTCGTGGATTTCGATTACTACCCGGCAGAGAAACCGGCCGATCTCAGCTACAAGGGTGATTTCCCGGTGGTTCCGACCTTGTCCTCCGGATTCGCGCAGTTCGAGGTAAAGATCGCCTCCATACTGGATAAGATCGAAGCCCTGCCGATCAATGAAACCGTGAGCGAAATCACGGTCACCGTCGCGGAGGCGAGGGCTGCGATCGAGGAGATCGAAAAGCTTGCCGCCGCGGCCAAGGTCACACTGGAGGACGATGATTTCCGGCAGCTTCCCGCCGACCTGCGCCGCACATTGGGCGAGCTGGAAAAATCCCTCGCAAGCGTGGGCCCCGACGGCAACGTGCAGGGCGACCTTTTGCGGACGCTCGACGAGCTGCGCGGAGCGATCCGCTCGATTGAGGCGATGTCGGATACGATTAAGGAGAAGCCCAATTCGCTGCTGTTCGGAAAAGAGGATTCCGGAAACCCGAAACCGAAGGCAGCCGGTAAACGCTGACCATGTTCGACTCATGACTAGATTTCACGCCATCTTCCTAGCCGCCGCATTCTTTTCCGGATGCGCAGGCACGAAACCCACCTTTTATGTCCTCAGCGCGGAGGGGAGTCTCCCGTCCGGCGGCGGCACCGGCATTGGGGTCGGCCCAGTGACACTCGCCGAGTATGTGGATCGCTCGAACCTTGTGATCCAGACCGGCCCTAACAAGATCGAGCTGGTCCAAAGCCATCTCTGGGCCGGTGACCTTGACAACTCCGTGGCGCGGGTGATCGCGACAAACCTCGGCCGCCGCCTCAACACCGGCAATGTCCGCACCTACCCTTGGCAACGCGATAGCGAGATCGACTACCAGGTGGCCATGGACATCCGTGAGTTCCTTGCCGGAGATGACGGCTTTGCCCGCATCGAGGCGACATGGCGCATCTATTCGCTGCCGGGCTCTAAGCTTGTTCGCTCAAAGACATTCATCGCGAAGGAGTCGATCGCCAGCGAAGACTACGAGGCGGTCGTGGCTGCGCAGTCGCGGCTGTTGGGGAAACTTTCCGCAGATATCGCGGCGGGCATACGGGGTAGGTGAAGCATGGATTTCACGCTCAACGAACGGCTCGCAGCCGGTGGCTTCGAAGTAACCCGCATCCACAGCTGCCGCATCCTGCTCAAGGACGAGGCTCTATTCCCTTGGTTCATCATCGTTCCGGAAGTAGCCCAGGGCATCGAGGATCTGCACCAGCTCGATGACGCGACTTTCTCCGACGTGATGCTCGCAGTGAGGAAAATTTCGCGTTTCACCGAAGCGTATTTCCGCCCTGAGAAACTCAACGTCGCGTGCATCGGCAACATCGTCCGGCAGATGCACATCCATGTGGTTGGACGCTCAATGGATGATCCGGCGTGGCCGGGTGTGGTCTGGGCTTTCGAGGGGAAAAGGAAATATGGGGAAGGGAAGGCGGGAAAAATCGTGGAGGCGGCGCGGGAGTTTTTGGGGCGATGCTGATCCGTTTGATTACGTGTTGACCTACCCCGATTATGCTTCTCATTGGTGCATGGCAAAAAATGTTCAGGGAGGTGATCTGGAGGCGTGCTCGCTGGATCCCAAAACCGGATTCTTTCGCGACGGCTGCTGCCACACCTCGAATGAGGATACGGGCATGCATACGGTGTGCGCTGTGATGACGGAGGATTTCCTGGTGTACGGAAGGTCGATGGGCAACGACCTCATCACCCCGCGCCCCGAGTTTGATTTTCCAGGATTGAAGGCCGGCGACCGCTGGTGCGTCTGCCTCGGGCGTTGGGTCGAGGCGTTGGAAGCGGGCTTCGCCCCCCCGGTGTATCTGGAGGCGACGCATGCTTCCGTTTCGGAATTCATCGACCGCGAGACGCTGCGAGCGCACGCATGGCATGGCTGAAAAGATCCGTATGATTCGCTTTCTCCAGAAACAGATCGGCAAGCGTTTCCGCGTCCTGTTGTGCGGGGATCCGAGCGGCATTCCGCCATGGCTCGGGACGGTGGCGGAGGGCAAGGGGCCGGGGTTTTTCGTGCCGGAGGATGCGCCATGGGTCGTGCACGGTGACATGGCGACGTTGGTGGGCGGCGTGCGGGCCTTGCTGGTGCAGGCGCTGCATCCCGGTAGCCTCGCTGGCGTGAGGAACCACTCGCGCTACAAGAGCGATCCGCTCGGGCGGCTGGCGGGGACGATCCAATGGCTGACGGTGACAACGTATGCCTCGCGGGAAGCGATCCTTCGCGAGGCGGGACGTGTACGCGGTATGCATGGCAAAGTACGCGGAACCTACCGCGACGCAGCGGGAAACATCCGCGAGTACGACGCCTCCGATCCCGAGCTGTTGCTATGGGTGCACATCGCTTTCATGGATTCCTTCTTGCGCTGCCATCAGACATACTCGGCGAAACCGATTCCCGGTGGTGCCGACGCTTACATCCGTTTGTGGGCAAGATCGGTGGAACCGCTGGGTTTGGACAATGCTCCGTGCGATGAGGCCGGTCTGTTGGAAGAGATCCGTAAATTCCATCCGCAACTGGCGGTGACAGACGAGACGCGCGAAGTTCTCGAATGGTTGCGCCGCCCGCCGCTGCCGTGGTTGGCAGGCATGGTCTATCGCCTGCTGTTCCAGGCGGCGTATCTCACGCTGCCGGAACGTCATCGGGAAATGATCGGCCTGCGCACGATACCGCGCATGATCTTGGTGCCGGTCACTCGCTGGTTTCTTCGGTTCCTGCGTTTCGCAGTGGGGCCGGAAGATCCGATCCAAGATGCGGCGATCATCCGTATGACGCGTGAAAATACCTGAAACAATCAGAGTTCCATCAGCGCGAGTCTGGCGCTGAGATCGACTTTGATGATGCGGTCAGCAGATAGACCGTTTACAAAAAGTGTCTACTTTGATGTGGAATGCGCGGGCAAGATTCCACCACAACGACCTGGGACTGGAATCCCCAGCCACGAATTAATACGATAGGACTTTTGGTAGACGACTTAGACACCAAAGAAGATGGGGCATGAAAACCGAAGACTGGAGCCTCCCCCTTCTCTTCGCATACACGATATCCTACAAGAACGGATTGACGATCCGAAGGTCGCCGATCAGGCGTTCGTGTTGGAGATCTTCGGAGTAGAGGATAGGAACGCCGGATTCGAGTGCGGCAGCGACGATGAGACTGTCGTAAAAGCGGTATTGAGTTTGTTGATGGGTCGCAAGGGCTACGGCAAACAGGCGGGGCGACGGCAATACGCGGATCAGCGGGTAAACGGTGGATTCCAGATAGGCTTCGAGATCCCGTGTAGAAATAGGCACTGCCAGTTTGTGCAGCATGACGTTGCAGAATTCCTGACACACTTGGGAGCTAATGACGCCTCTGCCCTCATGCACAGCACCGTCCATGAGCATCAGGGCGATCCGCTGTTTGCGGGGATCGCGGGATCGAAGCAGTAGAGCAGGATGTTGCTATCGAGAAAATACTTAGCGCTCATTCATTTCATCTCGGGTGAGTTTAGGAATGCTGGTGATTTGGGTCGCTAGCTTCTCGTAGGCGGCAGTGGCCTTGCTGCGGCGCTCGTCGCGGGCGGTAAGGTCTTCGAGCCAATCACGAAACAGTTGGTTGAGCGTGGTTTTCCGGTTTTTCGCCTCATCGCGGGCAAACTCGATGAGACGCTCATCGGCACTGAAAGTGATGTTTTTCATAACACGAATGTAGTGCACACGAGTTTCGTGATCAAGGATGTTCATCTAGGGTGGTGGTGACGGACAGGGAGGGAGTGGAATTCCCTTTCGCCGAAGGTGATGGGTTGGTCATGGAGGTAGAAATCGCCGGCCTGGGTTTGGTCTCCGGACGGTTCTTCTCAGCGTTCGAGCTCCCCAGGATCTGGACCGGTTGCCAAAAGTGCTTTCGTTTTCGAGAACGGAAATTTAAACCACGGAGGGCAGGGAGTTCTCAGAGCTAAGATGCTGTTATGAATTTTTACGAACGGACTTTTGGCAACATGGCTGAACAAAACCAATGTTTTGATCCGCCCAATCCGCTACAACCCTTACAAAACAAGGGAATTTATGCCCGTAATGCCCCCTTTGTTGACATGCCAGACACTGGTATGAATGGCTCT
>CAMBQC010000019.1 GCA_945869855.1 Prosthecobacter debontii | reverse complement strand
AGAACCGCGACCTGTCACGTTTAACCCGGGACTGGGCGCGGCACCCCTGACTGCATGTGGGGAAGAGCGGGCGGGACATTAGCAATTCGCGGCATCCTGTCAAAAAAAATATGGTTGTTTCGTCACTTTTCCAAAATCCCTTCATTCTGCGGGATTTTGAGCAATATCCGGAGCGATTTTCGGTTCCTGATCGCCATATATTTCAGCGAATCTGCGTATCTGGAGGCAGCGCCCGGAGACGGAGTCCGCCTCGATGATCACGCCGCAAAGCTTCACGGCACCGCTGGCGATGGGAAAACGGGTCGGCATCCCAGAGCGGAAACGCCAGACGACGGACTCAACGCAACGGCCGAGCACGGAAACTTCCGGCCCGCACATGCCCGCGTCGGTGAGGTATCCGGTGCCTCCGGGGAAAATGTTTTCATCTGCGGTCTGGACGTGGGTGTGTGTGCCTACGACGAGCGAGACGATGCCATCCAACATCCTGCCCATTGCGATTTTTTCTGAGGTCGTCTCGGCGTGGAAATCAAGCACGATCACCCGGACACCCTCGTCCCTTAAGCGCCGGACTTCCCCCTCCACGGCGAGGAACGGGTTTTCCAGCGGCGGTTGCATGAAAGTGCGGCCTTGCGCCTGAACCACCGCGATTTTCCCTTTCGCCGTCTCCAGCGTAACGCTGCCCGCGCCCGGCGTGCCCTCCGGATAATTGACGGGCCTTAGCAGTCGGGGTTCCGTGGGGAAATAGTCCACGATTTCCTTCTGATCCCAGACATGATCGCCGGTCGTGACCACCGCGGCACCCGCCCTGAGAAGATCAATGGTGATCCTTGGCGTGATCCCCTTCCCCGCTGCGGCGTTCTCACCGTTCACGATGACGAAATCGATGGAATGCGCGCGTCTGATCTCCGCGAGATGATCGATGACCGCCCTGCGTCCCGGTTCGCCGACGATGTCACCGAGGAAAAGGATGCGAACGGTCGCCGGTGGTAGTGCTTCGCTCATGTGGGGTGAATGTCCCGTTTTTCAAAACGCGCACAACCATAAATTCCCTTCACAGTGAAAGGCTGCTTCACGCGAAGGCGCCAAGACGCGAAGTAAATACAATGGGGATATATGTTTTTTGGTAAATGCAATCTGAGAAAACTTTGCTTCTTAGCGCCTTCGCGGTTCCCTATCTCTTGATTCGATCGGAGATCGGTGCGATACGCTCCCTAGAGTCGGCAGCCTGTGCAACTCCCCGCTTTCTCTCCTTGTAGTTTGCCTTGCAACTCGGAAAATCCACACATGTCCGAAAGCCGAATCAGCATCCCTCGTTACGCGATGGCTCTCGCCCAAGTCGCCAGCCTCCGCTCCGAGGATCCCTACCGCAAGGTGGGCGCCGCCGCGCTAGACCATGACAACCGCGTGATCGCCACCGCCTACAACGGACTCGCGCCCGGCTTCAACGCCCCCGATGATTTCTGGACCGACCGCGAAGGACGCCAGAAATTCATGCTCCATGCAGAAATCAACCTCTGCTCGCTGTTCAAGCGCGGCGAGGCGAAGATCGTGGCAACCACCACCATGCCCTGCACCGCCTGCATGCAGACGCTCTGCGCCTACGGTATCAAGGAGGTCTATTATCAGGAAGTTTATCACGCCTCCGAAGCTCCGGAAATCGCCGAACTCTACGGGATCAGACTGGAGAAGGTGACGGGCTTGCCGGTCGGTTATCCGTTTCCATAAAAGTTTTCCACCCCCGCAACCGAGCGCGCATCCTCCTCAGGTGCGATCCGGGTTAGCAACTGCGGGCACCGTCATTTTCCAGAGGCGCGGGGCGAGCATGACGCACGCCACGAAAAGCCCCACCGCCAGCCCGCTCCAGACGCCCACGGCACCGAGGTCAAATTTCATGGAAAGCAGCACCGCGATAGGCAGCCCGACCATCCAGTAGGCGAAAAATCCGATCAGCGCGGGCATCCTCGCATCGTGTAGGCCGCGCAGCATCGCCACCGAACCGACCTGGATGCTGTCGAAAAGCTGGAACACGCCCACCACGATCAACAGCGATGCGGCGAGGCGGATTACCGGTTCCTCGTCCGTGAAGAACGACGCCATCCAGCCACCGAGCAGCGCGAAAACCAACGCGCCGACCAGCGAATACGCAGCCCCGATCCACCAGCCCGATACCGCGATGGGGCGCAGCCGCTCCCTTTCCCCTGCGCCCGCCGCCGTGCCGATCCGCACGCTCAGCGCCATGGAAAGCCCGAGCGGGATCATGAATGCCGTCGCCGCACACATCAGCGCCACCTGATGCGCGGCCATCGCCGCCGTGCCGAAGCGGCCCATCATCAGTCCCGCCACCGAGAACGCCGAAACTTCCGTAAGCATCTGGATGCTTGCAGGGAAACCGATTGCGAGAAACCTGCGGATTTCCGAAAACGCAGGCCGCTTGAACCAGTGGTAGGGCGTCCATTTCCGCAGATCCGCATCGCCGTGCAGCCAGACGATCATGCCGCCGAGGATCGCCATTCGTGAGATCAGGGTCGCATAAGCGCCGCCTTCCAGTCCCAGCATCGGGCAGCCGAGTTTGCCGTAGATCATCACCCAGTTCAGGAACACGTTGAGCACCACGCCGCCGAGGAAAATCCAGAACGGCGGCCACGGCCGGTCGAGCGCGTCGGCGTGGTTTTTCAGCGCGATGGACATCAGCGCGGGCACCATGGAGGCCATGATGATGCGGAAATACGGGCCGGTCATCGCCTCCACCTCCGGCGGTTGGCGGAACACGCCGAGGTTCAGGGAAAGGGCATAAGAAACGGCGAAGAGTAGCAGCCCGAGCACCGTGGCGATATACATCCCGTGGCGGCAGCTTGCCCTTCCCGCCGCCTCGTCGCCGGAGCCCGCCGCGCTCGCGGTGAAAACGGAAACTGCCGTCAGCACCCCGATCCCAAACACGAAGGGCACGTAGAAAAGCGAGTTCGCGAAGGTCAGCACCGCCAGTTCCTTCACACCAAGCTGGCCGATCATCACCGTATCCGCCACGCCCAGCAGCATCTGGCTCACCTGCCCGATCACGAGCGGGAAAGCGAGCTTTAGCGTGAGCCGGGATTCGGAGAGAAGCGACATGGAGTGCTGCCAGTAGCCTCACCCGGGCGCATTGTCACCCGTTATGCGGAGCCGGACGGTTAGGAGTCATCAGATCACCATCCCTACCAGATCCTTGTCCACCCGTGCAGAATCGAGAAAACTGTCGTCCATACCGATTGCGATGTTCAGATGGCGCGTGGCGTTGTCCTTGTCTCCGAGCGTCCAGAGATAGCAGGCCATGTTGTAGTGGAAAACCGGCAAATCGTGGAGCGCTTCCGGTCCGCTGAGCAGGCATTTCCGCGCCTCCGCCGTGCTACCGGCCTCGTGGAGGCAATACGCGGCGCTCAGGAAAAAATCCGCCTCGTCCGCCGCCTGTCCACAGAGCTCAAGCGCGGTCGTGGAAGCTTCCCGCCAATACGCCTTCGCCATCTGCGCCGAGAGCTTGAGCTCCAGCACCTGACGCTCGCTGCGATCCTCTCCGGTCAACGCATCGAGTTCCTCCAGCGCGTCGTCGGACATCCCCAGTTCCAACCATCCCGTCGCCGCCCTGATCACTTGCTTGGTTACCATCGCAGAATAATTAGCAGAACCCGAAACACTCCGCAACCAACCCGGGGAAGAATTTGAACCGCCAAGTCGCCAAGTGCGCCAAGTAAGACTAAGTGGGTGAATTTGTGAACCTTTCCATCCTCCTCGCTCGAATCCAACTTCATTCTTGCTTGGCGCACTTGGCGTCTTGGCAGTGAAACCCTCTTCCCTCCATTTCCCCAACTCTTCCCTTGAAACACCCAACCGCTCGCCCGCAAACTCCCTTATGCGAAACGAGTTTTACGGTGCCTTCGATTTTGAGCGGATGTCCGGAAAATCCGACGCCGGGGATTACCGCTCGCCGTTCCAGATCGATCGCGACCGCGTGCTCCACACACCCACCTTCCGCCGCCTCCAGAACAAGACTCAGGTCTTTTGGTCCGGCGAATACGACTTCTACCGCACCCGCCTCACCCACTCGCTGGAGGTCGCTCAGATTGGAAAATCCATCTGCGCCTGGCTGCTGCGCAAACCCGAATCTTTGCTTTGCGACAGTTTCCACATCGACCCCGATCTGATCGAGGCGATCTGCCTTTCCCACGATCTCGGCCACCCGCCCTTCGGCCACGCAGGTGAGCGTACGCTGAACCACCTGCTGTCATTGAACGGCGGCTTCGAAGGCAACGCCCAGACCCTCCGCCTGCTGACCGAGCGCATCTTTTCCGCCAAGCACACGGGCATGGATCCTTCGCGCGCCTTTCTCGACGGCATCCTGAAATACAAGACGCTCTGGAGCGAGCTGAAGGCCGGCGGCGCTCCTCCAAAAAACCATTTCATCTACGACTCGCAGGCCCGCTTCCTCGACTGGGCGCTGGCGGGAAATGATTTCCCCGCCGAACTCACGCCCGGCAAGGAGCGCGATTCTTTCAAGTCCATCGAGTGCCAGATCATGGATTGGGCGGACGACACCGCCTACTCGCTCAACGACCTCTCCGACAGCGTCCGCGCCGGTTTCCTGCACGTGGAGAAAATCGAAAACTGGGCGGAGTCGAACAATACGGATATTACCGAAGGCACCCCGCTCGGCGACCTGATCAGGGCAATCCGGCGTCGCAAAGTAGATCCCTTCGTCGGCAAGCGCATCGGTTCCTACATCCGCGCCGCCGCGCTGGAGCAGGACGTGAATTTCCTCTCCGCCGCCACGAACCGCTACAAATACCGCCTCACCGTCGATCCCGCAATCCGCGCCGAGAGCGAACTTTTCAAGAAACTCGCCTTCGACGTCGTCTTCCTCTCCCCGCAGCTTAAACAACTCGAGCACAAGGGCTCCCGCATGCTCCGCCAGCTCTGGGAAACCCTAGAAACGCGATACGTCAAAGGCGAACGCATCGACGGCCAGGATTTCCAGCTCCTCCCGGCGGATACCGTCCACGAAATCGAACAAGCCCCCGATGCGGAAACGCGCGCGCGCCTCGTCTGCGATTACCTCGCAGGAATGACCGACGGCTACGCGGCGAGAACCTACAAGCGCCTCTTCTCCCCGGACTTCGGCTCGATCAACGATCTCTAGGAAAATGCCTAGAAATCATCCCCCTCTTCCTTGAGATTTGGAAGTTGGAAATTGGTAGCCTTACTAGGACTCGAACCTAGAATGACGGAATCAAAATCCGGAGTGTTACCATTACACTATAAGGCTTCTCTGCGGAACTTTCGCCCCGGGCGCGGGAAAATAAGCGGGCGTCCCCTGCTTTGGCAACCCGGAAATCCAGAAGCACCTAAAATTCCGCCTGTAGTTTGAGTCAATCCGGACTCCAGCGGCAACCGCAACCAAGAGCGAGCGGCCGCCGTAAAAAAATCTGGATATTTTCCCCATCCAGCCTCAAGAAGCCATCCGCAATCGTTAAGAGACTTTATGAAACCGCTCCGCATCCTTACCCTCCTCGCCTTCGCCACGGCACTCCAAGCAGAGCCTATCCCCGAGTCCCTCCGCCAGAACGGCTGGTTCATCGGAGCGCAGGCCTACACGTTCAAGGAGTTCACCACCTTCGAAGCCATCGCCAAGACCAAGGAAGCGGGCGGCAACATGATCGAGATCTATCCCGGCCAGAAAATGAAGCCGGATTCCGATGTGAAGATCCACCACACCATGGCCGAGGAGGCCATCGTCGAACTTCTCGCCGAATGCGAGCGGCAGGGCATACGCCCGGTGAACTATGGCGTGGTTCCCGCGCACAATGCGGAGGAAGTGAACAAGATCATGGCATTCGCGAAACGCCTGGGCCTCTACGCTGTTTGCACCGAGTCCGCCGAACAGATCGTAGCATGGGAGAAAGCGGCCATCGAAACCAACGTCAAGGTTGCCTTCCACGAACACGGCGGTTCCATGAGCGACCCGAAATACAAGGTCTGGCACCCGCTCTACATCCGCGGTGTCGTCGAAAGCCGCGACGAGCGCGTCGGCGCCTGCGCTGATCTCGGCCACTGGTGCACCTCGAACCTCAAGCCCGTCGAGTGCCTCCGCATCCTCGATGGCCGCATCGTCAGCGTGCACCTCAAGGACAAGGAGAAGTTCGGCCAAGCTCCCGTCGTCACCGTCGGCACCGGCGTGGTCGATGTGAAA
Source organism: Prosthecobacter debontii (assembly GCA_945869855.1). Taxonomy (GTDB): domain Bacteria; phylum Verrucomicrobiota; class Verrucomicrobiia; order Verrucomicrobiales; family Akkermansiaceae; genus Luteolibacter. The sequence goes on along the minus strand of CAMBQC010000019.1, from coordinate 18,702 downwards.
GCCTGCCTGGTGGAGCTGAAGAGGCAGAAATTCGACGGCCACATCTCCGTCGAGCACGAGAACCATTGGAAGGAAAGCGTTCCCCACGTGAAAGCGGCCATCGACTACGTGAAAGCGAATCCGAAGTGATTCGCAGGCTTTTCACCAGACGTCCAATTCCCTGAGCTGCCGCTCCGCCACCTCCGCCCAACCGCGGTTCGCGGCGGGGGATGCGGGGGAGGGGTGGAGGATTTTTCCCGTGGCGGCAACAATGCCCAAAGCCTCCTTCGCGGCGATCATCTGGCCTTTCGCGTAGCCGCCGATGCCGATCAGAAATTCGGGTGCCAGGACATCGATGACGCGCCGCAAATGCTTCTGGCAAGCCGCGTCCACCGCCGCTATCTCCGCCGCCCGGATCTTGTCCGGCGTGAGGTTTGCGCCCGTATCCTTCATCCAGACCAGCGGGCAGAAATTGATCACAAGGTGGTCTTTGAAAAAGTCCTCGGCGCGGGGGAATTTCCCAGAAAACAACCCCCACAGCCGCCGCCCGCTGACCTCGGATTTAGGGCAGGCCATGCCGAGGATTTTCCGTTTCGGGTGCTCGTCTAGCGGTTTCCCAATCTCCGGACTCAGTGCCATCCAATCCCGCACCGCCGCGATTTCACCGAACGGAACCCCGGTCTGCGCCATGCCATACGGGCCGGGATTCATGCCCAGAAACAGCACCCGTTTCCGCCCACCGCCGAACTTTTCCAGATACGCCTCATGCCCCGCCGCCGCGTAATCGAGCGTCAGGTAGGTGTGCGTGACGGGATCGGAAAAACGCAGCGGGCGCAGTTCAGCCGCCAACTCCCTGCCCGCTGCAATCAGCGTGCGGGCGCTCACTTCAGTTCCTTGATGCGCAGGTTGCGGAACTTGTAGGTCTGCCCTTTCTCGCCGTGATGCTGGATGCCGATCACTCCGCTTGCGTCCTTGTCATCCTCCACGTCGGTAGTGACAACACCATTCACCTCGATGGTGATCTTGTTGCCCTTGCAGGTGATGCGATAGGTGTTCCAATCGTTCCTCTTGAAGGTGTCACCGGCGCGCTTGCGGAATGCCTCCTCGCTTTCCTTGTTGCCCTTGATCGGGCTGATGAACCAAGCCCTGCGGCCTTCGTCATAAAGACCGCCGGACCAACCGCGTTTCGGATCCCCGTCCACCTCGGATTGGTATCCGTAAACCTTACCCGGCTCTACATGCGCACGGAACATAAATCCGCTATTCGCTTTCCCCTCCGGCAACAGCACCTCGCCTTCGAACACGAAATTCGCGTAGGTCTTCTCGGTCACTAGGAAAAACTTCATGTTGGCAGCGAGATGGATCTCGCCGTCCACTACCTTAGACTCGCCATGTTTATAGGGATTTTTCCAGCCCTCGAGGGTCTTGCCATCGAACAGTGATTTGAAGCCGTCTTCGGATTTCGTTTCCTCTGCAAGGCATGCGGCAAAGCCGATGCAGGAAAGGGCGGCGATAAGTAATTTGACAGGGTTCATAAAGTTAATTTCAAGCGTTAGGCTTACAGGTTTGATTCAGTCTGTTTCCCTTTGTCTCAGGAAGGAAAAAAATTTAGGAAGAGCTCCAAGGTGATCAAGTTTGGGTTTTCTAGGTTATGAGATGTAGTGCCTTTTGAGTGCGGGAAGCATCACCGCTTTTTTATCCGAAGACGGGAGACTGCTTTGGTTTGTAGGGTTCGCGGTATCTTAAATCTCCGCTTATCCGCAATGTCACTTGGGCGCTTTCACAACGTGATACCATGCCTTGCTACCGAGGATCTTTTCTCCTTTTTTCGATAGTAGTCCGGTCATATCAATGAGGTGGAGGTATCTTTCCGCCAGCGCTTCCACATCAAGGGTAATGGTCATACCGTCTTCGGAAAGTGTCGCTCCGGCGACTACAAGGAGTTCCTCATTCTTCTTCGGAGCACCGTAGGCTTGATGATATTGGTAGGTGTGACGTTTCACGGCAAGGGTCTTGATCGTCGACGAATCCAGCGGTTGACTAAAGCGCAGCGCGAAACCTTTCGGTAACGCCTTGATTTTCTCGAGCGAGAGAAACTCTTTCCCGTTCCACTTAATGCGAGTGATTCCTTTTCCACCCGCCCATGACAGCGCGGTTTTGCCGACATACATTGCGCCGTCGTTTCCGAAGACCATGCGGTTGTTGCCGATCCCTAGCGGCGAGCCATCAAACATCGGGATAAGCGCTGTTTGGAAAACACCGCCCACCTCGTCGTCGAGAACGCGGACAAGGTTGGGCTGGTTCATTTCACCGATCACGGTCTGTCCGGCCATGCCTTCCGGAAAACCTTTCGCGGGGATGATCACTGGCCATGTCGGCGAGTTGGCGAGTTCGCCCTGCGGGAAAAAGCCGGCGGCGGGCACCTGCATCGCGTCGAGTTTCCCCACATCCATCAGCCTCGGATCACCGCCGTTCCAACCTTCTTTCCAGACCAGCGATGCGGGATGTCCGTAGAAACCGCCGCGCCGCACATCATAGAGCGGGCTGGTCGGACGCCAGTCGCCCTGGTTGTCGGTGATGAGAAGCCGGCCTTTCGCATCGAACCCAATCCCGTTCGGCGAGCGGAATCCACTGGCGTAGGGTTCCATCTTTTTTCCGTCGGGGGAAATCTTAAGCACCCAGCCGCGCCATTTTACACGGGCATACATTCGGCCCGCGGTATTCTTGTTTTTGCCCCAGGTTTCACGAGTGATCATCCCCTTAAAATCCACCTGCCCGATCTCGGAAAACTCGCCGCGGATCTCCGGAGCCATCGGCGCGCCGTTCGAAGCCACGCCAAGCACAATGAAAAGATTTCCCTCCGTATCCCGCGCCGGTCCGTAGGCAAACTCATGGTAATTTCCCGACATCCCGAAATCGTCGAATACGGTCTCATACTCGTCAGCGCTGCCGTCCCCATCGGTATCCTTCAGCCGCGTCAACTCCGCGCGTTGCATAACGAGCACGCTGCCATCGGCCTCCACCAACATGCCGAGCGGTTCCTGCAAGCCGGTCGCGAAGAGCTTCCATGAATTGTCGGTGGGATTCAAAAACATCACCTCTCCGCGATGGAAGGCCACGGCAATGCGCCCGTCCGGCATGCAGTCCATCGCGCCAACCTGCGGATCCATCCCCGGCGGGGTCGCGATGTTTTCGAAGGTGAAATGCTCCGTCCATCCGAAGGCGGCGGCGGAGAGCGTGATCCAGGCGAGAAAGGCGGTGGTCTTCATTTCAGGGAATAGGTGAGGGTGAACGCCGCGGCTTCGGCGGGCGTGAGGGTGAACTTGCCGCCCGCGAGTTTGCCTTTGTCGGCGGTGACGGAGACTCCGCTTTGGTCCGGGAAATCTAGGACTAGCGGGGCGGTGGTAACGACGGAAAATGATCTAACAAAACCCATACCTCCGCTGACCGGCGAATAGGACTCCGTAACCATCTTTTCACCCGCCTTGTATCGGAAAACCGGCAGCCCGCCCTTTACCTTGTAGCCGAGGAATTTCACCGCCGCGTCCTTTCCGAACGGCGACGCCTGCTCCGTATATTTCACCGTTCCCAAGACCTTTGCCAGGCTGCTACCGTTGCCCTGCCAATAGGGAAAACCGTCGATGAACCCGCCCGTCCACGCGTAACGTAAGCGGCAGGCTCCGGCATCCCAGCACAGGGAGTTGATGTCATCAAGCGCCACCGCAATCGAGGCCGGTCCGGCGTCGGGCATGAAAATCCGCATCACCTGCGGGCGGGCGAGATGGGTCGGCGCAGCCGCGTAGGGATCGCCCTTCTCTTGCTTTTTCGCCGTTACACCTTTGGAAACTTGCATGACGTGCGCGTAGATCGCGCGCAGGCCTTCCTCGCCGACGTGGACCATCGAGGGCATATCGATCACGCTGGGGCGCTTTTTCTGTGGAGCAATGGACCAGTTCACAAAATCATCGGGCTTACCGTTGTAAAGGCTACGCATCTCTACCAAGGAAGGACCAACCACCATCTGGTCGAGCATATGGCAAGCAGAGCAGTTGGTCGTGAAAAGCTGCTTCCCATCGGGAGCAGCTGCGGCCACCGAAAACGCGGCAGCGAAAGTCAAAGATATCTGCTTCATAGTTAAGAACTTTTATGCCACAAGGCGCTTAACTCAAAACGTCACGACATCTTAGCACTTGTCAACAATCCTCTTCCAAATCGGGTTTCACTGATATTTCTATCCCTCGTGACTGTAGAAAGGTTCCATCACCGCATCGCCTGTGCCGCACGCGGCGTGGGCCTTGTCACTGTAAACAGTCAGTTCGGGCTGTTCATGCCACTTTTCAACACACAAGGCACCTGTGCTCCCCATCACACCCCGAACACCTTGCCGATCGCACCGAAGATTCTCTCCCATATCCTCGCGACGGGGTTGCGTTTGCCACCCGTGAGCTGTTGCTGGATCACGTGGCCGTTGCCTCGGAAAAATCATCGAACAACGCGTTTTTTCCGCGGAGATAGGCGATCAATGTCTCCGCCCGCTTCGGCCAATAGCTCAAGTGCAGGCTAAAAGCGGCGGTGAGGTGACTGTCAACCCGGCGGCACGGCCACTCAGGGAATATGACGACACGGACGTGCTTTGTGACGATTTCATCACAGGATAAGTTTGCAAAAGAGCCATGTCTGCCGTTTAAACAGATTAAGAATGAGCAATGTATTGGTCACAGGGGGGGCGGGTTTTATAGGTTCCCATCTAGTCGAGAGGTTAATTAGAGGTGGTCATTCTGTCACGGTGCTCGATGATTTTAATGATTACTACGACCCTATGATCAAGTGGGCGAACCTCTCGGCGGTGCGCGCCGATATCAATGTGGTGGAGGGAGACATCCGCGATGCGGTGTTAGTGGAACGGAGTTTCACCCGGGGAAAATTCGATATTGTGTATCATTTCGCGGCGCGAGCGGGGGTCAGGCCCTCGATCATCAATCCGAAACTCTACATGACGACGAATATAGAGGGCACGTTTCATTTGCTCGACGCGTGCCGCCATCACGGGGTTGCGAATGTCATATTTGCCTCGTCCTCCTCGGTCTATGGGGTGAACCGCAAGGTTCCTTTCGCGGAGACGGATGCCATTGAAAGGACGATCTCGCCCTACGCGGCGACGAAGCTGGCGTGTGAGCAGATTTGCTCGAACTATAGCTATTTGTTCGGGATGCGGATGAGGTGCCTGAGGTTTTTCACAGTATACGGGCCGCGGCAGAGGCCTGACCTAGCGATATCCAAATTTACCCGAGCGATTCTGGCAGGGGAGCCCGTGACCAGGTTCGGCAAAGGCGATAGCCGCCGTGACTACACCCATGTGGACGATATTGTGGACGGGGTGATGTGCTCGGTCGCTGATCCGGGGAGCGCGTTCGAGATCATTAATCTGGGAGGTCATGCGACAACGAGCCTGTGCGAGATGATCCGCCTGTTGGAGGAGAGGATCGGAAAATCGGCGAGGATCGAAGAGAAGGAAGAACAGATGGGGGATGTTCCGCAGACGTATGCAGATGTCCGAAAGGCTAGGGAATTGCTCGGTTGGGAACCGAAGATCGGGTTTGAGGAGGGTCTGACGCGTTACGTGGACTGGGTGATGGAGAGCCAAAGGATGCAAAAGGGGGAGACATGGGCATGATGATGACGAAGGGCACTATGAATCAAAAAGTGGCTTGGGGATTGGTGGTTCTTTTTCTACTGCGTATCCTGTGGCATTGTTTTGAGCCGATCGGGGTGGTCGGGGACGAGGCGTATTATTGGGATTGGAGTAGGAGGCTAGATTGGGGTTATTTCAGCAAGCCACCGGGGATCGCCTGGATCCACGCGCTGGCTGGTTTCCTTGGCGGGCAGAGTGTGCTGGGGATGAAGTTGATGGCGACGGCGCTGGCGGTCGGCGGGATATGGTTTCTCTATCGAGCGGTGCTGCTGATCGCGGGTGAAAAGATTGCGGTGGCGGCGGCGCTGGCGGCGGCGTTGTTGCCGGGGAATCTGTTGTTGGGAAGTTTTTTGACGACGGATTCGCAGCTGGTTTTTTTCTGGAACCTAGGCTTTTGGATGTCATGCAGGATTGTCCTGGAAAAGCGCGTTCCGGGATATGTTTTTTGGACGCTGGGTTTCGCAATCGGGATGGGATCACTCTTCAAACAGATGATGCTCGTGCAGATTCCGCTTATGTGGATCGGGATTCTCTGGCTGCGGAGGGATGTGATCCGGAGGTGGGAGTTTCCCGTCGCAACTGTGGGTTCGCTGGTCTTCCTAATACCCACTTTACTTTGGAACATCTCTAACGATTGGATCACGGCGGAGCATACGGCTCATCACTTCGAAGGGCGCGAAACAGGGTTCATGCCCTTTCTGAAGAGGCTCGGCGATTTTTATGGCGTGCTGGCGCTGCTTTTGTCGCCGGTTCTGTTGGGGTTGATGCTATACGCGGGCTGGATGCTGACGCTGCGACTAAGAGCGGCTGACATTGAGAGGCGTTGGTTGTGGCTGTGGAGTGTTTTGCCGTTCCTGGTGATGACCCTGATGACGCTGAGGCAGACGGTGAACGCGAACTGGCCGGCGGTTTATTGCAGCGGGATGATCGCTCTGGTGGCTGTTCATTTCGGAGGACGGGGCGGATGGTGGAAATCTGCATTGGGGACGGCAGCGTTTTTTACGCTATTGATCATGGTGGTGCCCTTCTACCTTGATTCCCTGTATGCGGACGGGAAAGTCATACCCCAGCGCAGGGGATGGACGGGTTATCCCGAGCTGGCGGCGGAGGTGGATGGGGTGAGGAGGAACGGGGAAAATGTGATCGTGGTGGGACACAGGTTCACGGCGTCGCAACTGGCTTTCCACATGCGCGGCCAGCCGCGGGTTTGGCATTGGAACGAGGGGGACAGGATCCGTTCCCAATATGACCTTTGGCCGGGCCCAGACATCGGCGAAGCCTGCCTGCTGGTTGTCGAAACGGTGCCAGGAGCCACGCTGCAGGACGAGATCGCCGATGCGGCGGGCGGCTTGGAATTTCTGAAAGCGGTGCCTCTGCACAAGCACCGCCCGGATACGGAGTTTCATCTCTATCGGGCGGACGGGCTGAACAGGTGGCCGCGGCCGGTCGCGTCAAAGTGAATTTTCCAAACACGCTAGCTTATGTCATATACGATTGTTATCCCGTTTTATAATGAGGAAAGCACTGCACGGGCGGTACTAGAGGAGGTGAGGCGCACAAACCCCGATGCGGAGGTGATCGCGGTGGACGACGGTTCGGTGGATGGGACGCTTCTGATTTTGCGGGAGTTCTCGCCCGGAGTGAGGGTGCTAGCGGCGGCGCACAACGGCGGGCAATCCGCGGCGATGTACGCTGGGATGCGTGCTGCGAAATCCGATGTGGTGGGCCTGATGGATGGGGACGGGCAGAACGATCCGGCGGAGTTTCCGCGGTTGTTCGAGGAGCTGCGGAGGAGCGGGAAGGATTTTGTATGCGGGTATCGGGCGGAGCGGAAGGACACGGTCTCTAGGCGCCTCGCATCAAAGTTCGCGAACGGGGTGAGGCGGATGTTTTTGCGGGACGGTGTAACAGACACAGGATGCTCGATGAAGATGATGAGGCGTGCGTGCGTGGAGCATCTGGTGCCATTTAACGGGATGCACCGATATATCCCGGCGATGTTATTGCGCGCGGGATATGACTTTACGGAGATCCCGGTAAATCACCGTGAGAGGCTGGCGGGCGCGAGCAAATACACGAACTGGGAGCGCGGCTTGCGGGGGGTGTATGATCTGGTGGGAGTTTCCTGGCTTCTGAAGCGCAAAATACGCTGGGATAACGAGGAGGTGCGGTCGTGAGCGCCGAAATCATCGATGCCGCAGGGCTAGCCACGGTCATGCACCGGACTCTATATGAGGGTGAGCTGTTCGGGTTCCAGGTGCTGATCGTGCCATGGAAATTGATCGGTTACTTCGGGGTGCTGATGTTCGGTTGCCGCTGGATCCCGCAGATGTTGGCGTCCCGCCGAGCGAAGCAGGTGAGGATGCCGCGCGTATTCTGGATCATGTCGGTGGTGGGTTCGCTGTGTTTGCTGACTTACTTCGTTTTTGGTAAAACCGACTCGGTGGGCATTCTCTCGAATCTCTTGCCGGCCTTCGTGGCTGGTTACAATCTTTACCTCGATCTGAAGCATAGGAGGGGGGGCAGCGAGAATGACGGGTGACCGTAGGTGGATCACTTTAATCGTGGTCGCGGGTCTACTTTTTCTGGTGCCCGGGATTTTTCATTTACCGCTACTGGATCGGGACGAGGCTCGTTTTGCGCGCGCGGCGGTGGAAATGTTGGAGCGGGACAGCCCCCTGGTGCCGTGGTTCAATGGAGAATACCGGTTCGATAAGCCGCCGTTGACGTATTGGTTGATGTGGCCAGGTCTGATGGCGATGGGGGAAAAGGAGGCGGTTGTGAGGCTGCCATCCGTTCTGGGGGCGGTGCTGATCGGTGTGCTGATCTTCTCGCTGGGACGGAAGATGGGCATGAGCGGTAAGGACGCGGGTCTGGCGGCGATGGCCTGGCTTTGTAGCCTGCAAGTGATGATCCACGGAAGGATGGCGGTCGCGGATATGAACCTCATGGTTTTCTTGGTGCTTTCGATGCGATGCCTATGGGAACTCTACGAGGGAGGATACGGGTTCCGGGATGGAGTGCGCCGCGCCTGTTTTCATGGGTTATGGATCGCGATGGGGCTGGGTTTTTTGGCGAAAGGGCCGCTGGCGATGGTGGTGCCCCTGCTGGCATTGCTGCTGACGGGTTTGATAGAATGGAAATGGAAGCCGGAGGGCGGGAGGCGCGTCCCAGCGGCACTGCCGTTGCTACTTGCTGCGATGCTGCCGGCGATCGGGTTGGTGGCGCTGTGGGGTGTGCCCGCCCTGATGGAGACGCGGGGCCTGTTTCTGCAGGTTGGGATCGGGACGCATGTGGTGGAGAGGGGGTTGGAAAGCTTCAACAACCGTACCCACATACCGGGAATTTACTATCTGCTGGTGTTGCCGTTTTTCATCGCTCCGTGGGCGGGGCGTCTGCCAGCGATCCGTGATAGCGTGACGTCACACGGACGGACGGGAATATTCTTGGCAGGCTGGGTGTTGGCTCCGTTCGTGATTTTCTCATTTTTCGCCACCCAATTGCCCCATTACGTGCTGCCAGCGTATCCGGCGATCCTGTTGCTAATGGCGCTGGGAATCGGAACTGCCAAAGTGGGATGGCTATCGAAGATCCTTGGGATGCTGGTGGCGGTGGTTTTCCTAGCGCTGGCCCTGGCTGCGGTCTGGGGTGCGGTATTGGCGCGGGAGTTCGACCCCGGGATGGTGCTGCTGCTCTCCGGGATGGCTGTTCTGACCAGCGCGATCGCTCTGAGCTCGGTTCTCGCTCTGCAGAAGGATGGGGGATGGAAGGCGGTGGCGGTGATGGGTGTAATGGGGGCGGCGGGCTTCCAGATCACGGCAATGGGTCTTTCCCGGGTGCATGTGACGAAGCGTCTGATCAATGACATGGGCGGGAATTGGATGAGGCCAGCGGCTGCCGGGTATCAGGAGCCGAGTTTGGTCTGGTATGGCTCTTGCGAGTGGGAGATGGGTGGGGTGAGCTCCGAAACGGCGGACGCACAGGTGTTGCGGGGGAAACATTGGCGGCTGGATGGAAAAACAGTGAAGTCGCTTCTGAAGGGTGAGTCTCCGGCTCCGTCGCGCGAAATTTCCGTGGAACACGCGGATTTGATCCGCGGGGGGGCGCGCAAAGTCGAGGGCTTATCGATCGCGGATGGGTGCTGGGTAGAGTTATGGTATTTTACTCAGGAATAACCGGATCTCGAGCGGAGCAAGCGTGAACGTATGCAGGCGAGATGTTGGCCAGCGAGTAGACCGATGGCGGCGCCATAGCTCAGGCCCGCGATGACATCAGTGGGGTAGTGGTAATTGTGAGTAATGCGAGATAAGCCGACTGTCAGCGCCATGAGGATGAGGGGCAGAGCGAGCCGGGGAAAAGCAAGAGCGAGGATGGTGCACGCGGTGGCCGCAGTGGCCGAGTGGCCGCTAGGATAGGATCGAAACTTGGCCTTGAGGGTGGGACCGCGCAATTCCCATGCGTGAACCTCGCCGCGTTGGACGATGGGCGGACGGGGTCTACCGACCGCATGCTTGATGATCTGAACGCCCAGACTGCTGATGACTCCGGCAACGAGTAAGCTACTTGCGACGCGCGAAAGGAATGGTTTTTTAAGGGCGAGTGAGCAAAGTGCCAGAGAGGTGGGTATGATGAGAAAAAACAGGATGAAATCCGCGTAATTGTGGATGATGCTGGACAGTGTTTTTATGAGTTCGTCACTGAACCACGGGATGCCTAGGTTTTGGGAGCGGAGGACGGCAATGGCATCATGAGCCCCCAAAAGAAGGCCTGCGAGGAGGTTTAGGACAAGCCAAGCGAACAGGGCGCGCCAGCCGTGCTTGACGAGGTTTTTCACAAAGCGCGCATACGCCTGACGGATTCGGTGAAGTGGCATTGGAAAAATTTCTAATCTTCTATTTCATCAGTCGTCTGACGATGTTTTGGATGTGGACATATTGTCACATAATCTTGATGGAAGGCTGTATCTCTGTGGTGCGATTGAAGCAATCTTGACCACGTTGAATATTAAAGAAAAAGCGTTTGTAATTCCTGTTGCCCTAATTTTGTTGGTGACTGTATGCGTAAGGATTTGGGATTTGGATATGGTTTTCCAGAACTTGTTTTGGGACAAGGAAGGCGAATTTTGGAAGCATGAGGAAACCCGCTGGGTGCAGTGGGTGTACGGGGTGGGAGTGGTTCCCGCTCTCTTGATCGGTGTGTCGGCGCTATGTTTATTATTGGTCGGGATCGGAAGGCCGGACTTAGTGGTTTATCGGAAAGTTTCTGGGTATCTGTTGGCTGTTCTTTTGCTGGGGAGCGGGGTGGTGGCGAATTTGTTGTTGAAGGGACTTTGGGGGAGACCGAGGCCATCGCAAGTAGAGGATTTCGGCGGGAAATACCCGTTCGAGCCGGTCTTGTTGTATGACCATTTGAGCGGTGGCAAGAGTTTCGTGTGCGGTCATGCCACCATGGGTTTCTTCTTTTTCGCTGTGGCGCTGGTGATCCCGAAAAAGTATGTTGGATGGCGAACGGTTACGATGGGGTTCGCGCTCGCGCTGGGGGCGCTACTGGGGTGGGTGAGGATGGCGCAAGGGGGGCACTTTTTCTCCGATGTGGTCTGGGCTGGGGGGGTGATGTGGGTCATGGCTTGGGGTTTGTTCCATTTGTTTCGTCTGCATGAGAACCGTTTGTATTTGCCTACGCATGAGTTCGAGAGACGTGTTCCGACTTGGGCTTTCGTCGGCTATGCGCCAGTGATCACTTTGGGCATGTTCCTCGGCTTGCTTGGAACACCCTACGAGCGATCTGAGGCCGTGGGGAATTTCGGTAGGGATGTGGTGAGGATCCGCATCGATGCCGAGGGCGAAGTGAAAATGAAGGAGGGTGATGTTTTCGCGATACGCTCGCGTATTCAGGGGTTCGGCGTTCCAAATAGTTCGTTTCAATATCACTACGATCTCCTCGATGACGGCACGTTGCTCGTGGTATCAAAAAGGAAGGGTTTTTTCACCGAACTGCGGCCCATTCTTGAAGTAACCATACCAACACGGTCGGAGTTGCCGGTTGCGATTCGCCAATGAGGCTCGCGGCGGATATTCCACAAATTTACGGCACATCAGAGATTTTAGTGGGTGGCGAATCGTATGAACAGCGGTCGGCAGGAGATTTGCCCCTTGATACCGCTCGGAACATTAAGACCTGCCTTCACCCACTGGCCGATGATCAAATCAGCGTTTTGCAATTGCGAAGTCACCAGCACCACGAGCAAATCGCCCGGCCAGCTACCGTGACCCACCACAACCGCGGGCCTCGCCTTGGAACTGCTCAAATCCGCAAACGGGATCGGCAGCAGCACCACATCATCGCGTGAGCAGAACATTGTAAACCTCATCAGCCTCGTTGTCCCAGACACCCATCAGCGACCGTATGCCCTGATCAAGCCACTCTCGGCGCTCGGTGTCGCCCTCCTGTGCAATCTACAGGGAGATCTCTACAACCGAGTTTTCGACCAGCTCCAATGGCTCAAGCGGCCAGAATTTTCCACCCTCGTAAATAGCACCGATCGCAACCGTCACACACACATAATACCCAACATTTCCCTCCGATAAACCCTTTCTCGGAACACCACATGGACAACCAGCCCCGAGCCATCATGAAAGCGCTCAAATACCTCACCTACGTCGGGAAACTCGCCGGTTTCGTTTCCGCCCTAAATGCTAGGAATTTACTTTTAGGGTTGAGGCCTTTAAGGGTGCCGGTGGTCAGACCGGAGGTGGGAAAAAGGGGGGTGGCGTATGCCGCTAAGTTTTCCTTCTGGGACGAGTTAGGAAGAATAATACGATGCCGAGGATGGAAATCGCGAACGCGGCGGCGGTGAGCAGGATGAGCGTCCAGTCGCGGACGTTCTTGTTAGGGATGAAGCCGAGCTTGTGGAAGTTGGTGAAGACGCCGGCTTCGAACTGTTTTTCGTCATCGGTGTGGCGGGTGACAGAGCCGGTGACGGTGGAGACATAGACACGGGTGCCTTTGCCGTCATCGAGGTCGTAGCGGTAAACGGGAAGCATGCGGAAGATGCCGATGTATTCGCTGTTGAAAGCGGTGAGGTAATCGGTGCGTCTCACCTTGTCGCTGCCGAGGAAGCCTGCGGCGATTTCGCGGGCGTAGTTCGCATCGGCTTCGGGGGTTTCTTTTCCCGTGGTGGCGTCGATGTAGGTCAGCGATCTTTGGTCGGGGATGAATGCCTGGTAGTGGGGCTTGCCGCCGATGTTGCGGATGTTGATGGCGGCGGGTTGCGTGGCGGGAAACGCCTCCGCGGGTGTGACGGAAATCGCGGCGGTGTCGAGCATGGCGCCGGACGGTTTCGCCGATGGCGGCGGTTCCTGGGTGCGCGTCATCAGCACATGGATCACCCCGCTGCCGGAGGACATCAGGATACTGAAGGAGAAAATAAGGCCGAGGTAGCGGTGAAGCGTGCGGATGATTTTTTTCATGGGGTGGGAGAAAATGAAGCGGGGGCGACCGTTCGATCGCCCCCGCTTTTTTGATGATCAGAATGTCCACTCAAGCCCTGCGAAGACGGATCTGCCGTCGCCGGGGAGGAATTGGCGTTGGTCGGTGCCGGCCGCGTTGTCGATCACGCCGTGGGTGGCGGCATAGATTTCGTCGGTGAGGTTTTTCGCCTCCACGAACCAGGAGATGCCTTCGGAAACGCGGCGGCCGAATTTGAATCCGAGCAGCGCGTAGGGATCGGCGGCGAAGGTGTTGCGGTGGTCGATGAAGGATTTCACCGGCACCCACTCGAAGGTCGGGCCGGCGTAATAGCCTTCGGAGTTTTCCCACAGCAGCTCGCCGCGAACGAGGTGCGGCGGGAGGCCGGCGATGTCGTTGTCGCCGTAGGTCGGATCGCCGTCGAACTCGAAGCTGCCGTAGGTGTAGGCGGTGCGGAACACGAGGCGATCCTGCGCGGCTTGGTCTGTCCATGCATTTCCTAACAGATCCAGCTCCGCGCCGAGCTCGATGCCGTAGTGGATCGTGTCGTCGGCGTTTTTCGTGGTGGAAACGAGGGTGCCCGGATCGGTGATGGTGAGGAGTTCGTCCTTCACCTGCGAGTAATAGACCGTGGCATCCCATTTCGCGAAGGAGCGGGCGCCGCGGGTGCCGGCCTCGATGGTGTTCGCGGTCTGCGCGTCGCGGGCGATGTTCGAGGTGACGGCTTCCGAAAACGAAGGCGGCTCGAAGCTGCGGGAAATCCCCGCGAACCATTGGATGCCGTCCTTTTCATGGAGCAACCCGAGGCTCGGGGCGATGTTCGCGTAGGAGTCGTCATACGTGACCAATGCACCGGGAACGGGCGGCGTGTAGAAGGGCGGGGCGGCCACGGGATTCGAGAACTCGCGGTCGTTTTCCCGGGTGGAATACGCGGCAGCGAGGGCGGCGGTGAAGGAGAGTTCATCGGTCAGGTGATGCCTGTTCTCGATGAAACCCTCCAGGTTTGTGGCCGTCTGGTCGTCGCGGTTGCGGAGCGCGCCGCGTGTGCCGAGGTTGTTCAGGAAGACCGAGTTCGTCGTGTTTCCGTAGGTGAACGAAAGGCCGCTGCGGAAACGGTTTTCGCGTCCGCCGAGTTCATCGGTGTTGGTGAAAACGGTGCCGAAGGCGAGGTCGTTGGACAACTGGTCGATCACGCCGGCGAAGGGTGTGATCGGGTGGTCAAGATCCTTGTAGGTGTAGCCCGCCGTGAAGTCCCAGGTATTGTTGCCGTCGCGCAAGGTGGTCTTGTTCGCGAAGCGGAACAGCTCGTAATCGCGGCGGTTGTCGAAACGGAGTGCTCCGAAAATCGATCCATCTGCCTGCCTCGGATTCGCTTCCATTTCCGCTTTCGTGAGCGACCCGGGGAGGTCGGAATCGGTGTGGATCGCGGTGAGGAAAAACCGTGTTTCGAGGTCATCGCGGAGCCGGATGCCGTAGTTCGCGAACAAGCGCTGCGCGGATTGCTCCGCATGGTCGCGGAAGCCGTTCTGCGAGGTGTGCGAGAGCGAGAAATACAGATCCGAGGAACCCTCCGTGATGCCGCCCGCGAAGCGCGCACGTAAATATTCGTAGGAACCCGCCTCGGCGCGCGCCGAGTAACCCGGAGCCGAGTGGCCGGTGTGCGAGAGGTAATCGATCGCACCGCCGAGGGTGGTCGAGCCGTTCGAGAGGGCGTTTCCTCCGCGCCAGATGTTGATGTGGGAGGCGGCGAGGGGATCGACCGATTGCATGTCGAAGCCGCCGTCCGCGAGGTTCAGCGGGATGCCGTCCTGCATGAGGCGGATGCCGCGCCCGTGGAAGGTGCGCTGCAGGCCGGAGCCTCGGATCGAGATCCGCGCCTCGTCGGAGCCGAACCGCGGTTGCGCGACGACCCCCGGCGAGAGGAAAAAGGTTTCCGCAAAGGTCGAGGCGCGCCCTGTCAGGTAGCGTTCGGAATCGATTGTTTCGGTGCCTCCGGGGATATCCGCCAGCTCCAGCCTGTCCTGTTCGAGGGTCGGCTGGGTGAGGGTGGATTCGGGTTCGGATTTGACGATGGTTCGGTCAAGTGTTTCGGGTGCCGCGATGGCGGCGGTGGTTGTAACGAATAGTAGTTGGTGAATTTTCATAATGATAAGTTGGGATGGGGACGCGATGCGTCCGGTTTGTTCGGAAATGCAGCCATAGCCCCGGGACGGGGCTGGCACGGCCTGCGGCAAGACGCCGCAGCTACGGGTTGAAAAGCCGGCTCAACACCTTGGCGGCGGAACGGGCGGGCCGGATGCCGGCAGCGAAAGCAGCTCCGCACCTGTCAGGAACGCGGGCTGGGGGAAAGGGGTGGAAAACGGATCCGCCAGCGAGGCGATGGTCGGCGGGAAAAGGTCGTTGAACAGCTTCGAAGCGGACGGCGGGAGAGGGGCTTCCGGGTTTTCCTCACCCGCCTCCTTGGATTTCGCTTCGGCGATCTTCTCGCAAAGGTGGCAGGGCTTCTCGCCGGAGAAGGTGTCGGTGACGGCCTGCGAGAGGGTGCTTTCCTGCGAGTAGCTGACCAGCATGTTCGTCCACGCATAGACCTGAAGGATTGCGTAAGGGCCGCCGACCAGATGGAGGCAGCCGAGGATTAGGAACAGGTGGCGTAGGAGGTTCTTCAATGCGTATGCGCAAAGTAACGCGCGGCGAGAGGCGACGTGTCAACTTTCATCCGTGCGATGATACGAATCCGTCACCCGCGGTGCGGATCATGTGGCTTTCCCTGCCGCCCACAACGGTTAACTTCGCGGCAAATGCTAGGAATTTACTTTTGGGGTTGAGGCCTTTAAGGGTGCCGGTGGCCAGACCGGAGGTGGGGAGCGACTCTCTGTTTGCTGCGGGGTCTAGTTCTGATCGTCCTGTATTACTCTTACGTGTTCTAATCGAGAACCAAGATTCGGCCATCTTCCAAATGGATTTCAGCAGGCTTCTATGTTTGGCGTTGGCCGAAGCCATCGGGGTCGGGATTAGATGGATTACTTGAACGGTTAAATCAATCGAGGTCGGTTTCTTCGTCGGGAACGCCAGCGCCGCTCTCAAGCGGCGAATCATGAAAATCAAGATCCGGAGGAGGAACCTCTTCGTTTTCCCATGGTGGCACCAAAGCGCACAGGCCATGGGCAGCGCGATATATGACCACCGGCTCCCAGCTAAACGGAGCCGGTTTCGATCATCGCGTAGGCGTTGTGGTTGTGGATGGACTCGAAATTCTCTGCCTCCACGCGGAACCATTTCACCGCCTCGTGCGCCTTCAGACCCGCCGCGACATTTCTCGCCAGATCCTCGACGAAGACCGGTTGGTCGTAGGCACGCTCGGTGACGGCCTTCTCGTCCACCCTTTTCAAACCGGCGTAGAGTTCACAGCTTGCGGAGGATTCGGCGAGGTCGATCAGTTCCGAAAAAGTCAGTCCCTCATCGGCCTCGACGGAGATGGTGACCATGCCTCGCTGGTTGTGCGCACCCCTTTCGCTGATCGCCTTGGAGCAGGGGCACAGCGTCGCGACGGGAACCTGAATGCTTAGGAAAATCGCGTCGCCCTCTTCCGCGGAGTGGCGGCACTCCATGCCGATCTCGTAATCGAGCTTGCTGCGCATCCCCGAGACGGGAGCCGCTTTCTCGCGGAAAACCGTGAACTCGCAACCGACCTGCGCGTCCTCCGCCTGGAGCCTCGATGCCAGATCCTTCGTCAAACGCATCACCGAAGCCCCGCTGAGCGGCTCGGAAAAATCATGCAATGCCTCCACGAAGCGGCTCATGTGGGTGCCTTTCAGATGGGCGGGCAACTCCACGGTCATCTCGAATTTCGCGACCGTGTGCATAATCGTCCCATTCTCGCCAAGGTAAGTGGCGGGGTAGCGGAGTTCGCGCACGCCCACCCGGTCGATCACGATCTCGCGGTGATCCGACTCGCTCTGTGTATCCGGCAATCCTTTCATACTATGGGGAAAAATCCAACCGCAGTTGAAAGCAGATGGACGTAAATGGTGGAAGGTGATCGAGCACCCTTACTGCAATTTCTTGAAATCCGTGTTTATCCGCGTCCATCCGTGGTTCGAATTCTGGTTCCAAAGTCATCGTTTTTGGGAGCCTAAGTTACTGAAGACGAAAAAGCCCGCCCGGTGGTTCGGGCGGGCTTGAAATCGAAATCTCCATGCTGTTCGCAGAAATCATCCGGATGCTCAGGGCATCAGGTTGATCGCGCGGGACTGCTTGATCGCGTTGTTGATGTGGCGGTGAAGCTTGGCGGAAACGCCCGTCACGCGGCGGGGAAGGATCTTGCCGGTCTCGGAGGTGAACTTGCCGAGGATCTCGGGATTGGTCGGCGTCAATTGCTCGACAGGGATGTCCTGCCTGCGGCGAGTCATCTGGCGGTTCGCCTTGCGGAAATTGATGCGGCGTTGGATGGTCTTTGGCTCGGACATAAAATTAGCGGAGTTCGCGGTGAAGGGTGCGGCGTTTGAGGAAGTGATTAAACTTCACTTTCTCTAGGCGGCCCGGAGTGCGTAAGCTTTTCTTGTTACGGGTAGTGACGTAACGGGATGTTGGTTTGCCCTCTGCTTTCGCTTCGGTGCATTCTAGGATTATGATTTCGCGTGGCATGATTGTTTGCGGGGAAGCGGACTATGGTTCATTCGTCATCCTCGTCAAGCGAAACTGTGACAGAATCCTCATCTTCTTGCGGAATCCCTCCGCTGAAGCCCACTTCTTCGGAAGGACGAAATCTACGGTTGCCGTATTCCTTCTCCCATTGTGCCTGGCATTCGAGGGTGAGACGGGCATGTGGGATTGCCTCAAGGCGGGCGGCCGGGATTTTCCTTTCGGAAATCTCGCAATTTCCGTATGTGCCCCCCTTGATGCGGCGGAGGGCTTGTTCGATCTCATAAAGTGCGTCCTGCTCTTTTGCGAGAACAGAGAGTGCGAAGTCACGGTCGTAGGCATCGCTGCCCGCGTCGCCTTGATGTTGGCCACTTCCAGATGCCTCGCTACCTTCCGGAGCGTTGCGGATGGTGTCGCGGGTCATGCCTGACATGGAATCCACGAGCGAATCGCGGAGATCGAGGAGGCGCTGGCGCTGTTTCTCAATAAATGTCGAAGTATGTGAGCCTCCGCCGTTCGAGGATGTTTTCGCTGGCGGACTGACCTTAGGCGGCACAAACGGAGGTTTCTTCTGAGGTGGTGGCGGTGGCACGCTAACCAGTGAGGGTTTCCTCACACCCGGCTTGGCAACAGCTTTTTTCTTTGGCACGTTATTGGGAGCAGGTGCTATCGGAGCCGACTTATGAGAAACAGCGAGCTTTTTGGTAGGCGGCAATTTTTTTACCGGAACAGCCTTGGAAGTAGGTGCCGCTTGCTTCAAAATCTTTTCTGAGGGAGCTACCTTCTTCGCGAGAGCTGCTTTCTTCGCGGGAGCTCCCCTCTTCGCGGGAGCTACCTTCTTCGCGGGAGCTACCTTCTTCGCGGGAGCTACCTTCTTCGCGGGAGCTACCTTCTTCGCGGGAGCTACCTTCTTCGCGGGAGCT
>CAMBQC010000018.1 GCA_945869855.1 Prosthecobacter debontii | reverse complement strand
CTTTCTGGTTATGCCCTTTCCTAATCTTGTCCACTCGGTGGCCTGCCGCAGCCGCCCGCCCGAAGAGGCTGCCAAGCTCCAGGGCCGTGCGGGCGAGGTCGCGGCACCCATCCTGACCACCTCCCTCCGCTACACCTAATAGCTGGAATTTGAAAAGAGCCTCACTCTCCGCGACATCGACAAAGAGCAGAAACAGCGCGCCCAGCAGGAATACAGGGAGTAGGCACGCTCCCTCAAGTCTCAAGACGCCGGGACGCGGCAACGAGCTCCGTTCGTTTTTGGGGTCAACACCCCATTGCCTGTATGCCTCGTTACCAACCATAGTCCTAACCATGGACACAGATGATCTGGAGCCGGTGAACGAATGGTGCCAACCAAAGCCATTGGGGCGCATGCGCGAGCGCAGCGACGGGACACTTTACCCACAATCGAACCCGCCGGTCACCGCGCGAACGGCAGGATGGGAGCGGACGCGCAACGAATACGGACGCCCGGAACCCAACGGCTTCAGCGTGGACAACCTGCCAGTGACAGGGGAGGTAGAGTCTTAATAAGATGAGGTTGCTCGCCGACGAAGAAGCGGGTTGGAACGCGCGGCGGAAACGCCTAAGCTTGGCCCCATGAGGAAAGATCGACTCGATGCGCTGCTGTTCAACCGTGGGATGTGCGATTCCCGTGAGCAAGGGAAGCGGCTGGTGCTAGCGGGGGAAGTGAAGGTCAATGGGCATGTGGTGGACAAGCCAGCGGAGCGTTTCTCCGAGGAGGCGGTGGTGGAGATCAAGGAGAAGCCACGCTTCGTCGGGCGCGGCGGACTGAAGCTGGAGGGCGCGCTCGAGCATTTCGGAATCGATGTCAGCGGCTGGGTCTGCCTAGATGTGGGGGCATCGACGGGCGGTTTCACCGACTGCCTGCTGCAACGCGGGGCAGCGAGAGTGCATGCGGTGGATGTCGGGACGAACCAGCTGGTCTGGAAACTGCGCAGCGATCCGCGCGTGATTTCACGGGAAAAATTCAACGCGCGCCACATGGAGGTGAAGGATCTCGGGGAAAAAGTGCGTCTGGCGGTGATGGATCTTTCGTTCATATCCCTAACCAAGGTGCTGCCCGCCGTGTTCGGCGTGCTGGAGGAGGGTGGCGAGGTGGTTTGCCTGATCAAGCCCCAGTTCGAGCTGGAACGGGAGGATGTTGGAAAAGGCGGAATCGTCCGCGAGGAGGAACTCCGGGAGCGGGCGGTGGAGAAAATCCGGCACTTTGTGACCGAGTTTCACGGGCGGGAATGGAAGGGCGTGATCCCCGCCAGCATCGCCGGAACGGACGGGAATCAGGAGTTCCTAGCCTGGATCGTGTGAACTTTTTCGGAAAATTTCGCGAAATATGTGAATAAAATTCACTGGCGCAGCTCTATCTTCTGGTTATATTCCCACCGGGAATAAACCCACTAAACCAAACAACAAATACATACTATGAAACTACTACTCACCGCGTTCTGCGCGGCTATGATCACTGCTCCACTTGCCTTTGCAGACAAATGCGACAAGAAAAAGTGTGACGAAGTAAAAGAAGAATCCACCCTCGTTGCCGAAAAGTGCAAGAAGAAGTGCGACAAGGAGGAGGCTGCCGAAGAGGAGTCCACCCTCGTTGCTGAAAAGTGCAAAAAGAAATGCGACAAAGAAGAGGCTGCCGAAGAGTCCACTCTAGCTCATTGCGGAAAATGCAAGCAGGATGAGAAGCACAAAGAAGGAGAAAAAGCTGAAGAGAAAAAAGAAGGCGTAATCGCCTAATTTTCCTGATTTAGCTAAATTTGAAAAAACCACCGGAAAAAATTCCGGTGGTTTTTTGTGTCAGGATGTTTGTTAGACGTTACAATTTTGGTTTACCAAAATTCATTTTTTATTGAACTTGGAACCGGCAGGGCGACCGAAGATCGCCCCCACGCGCTGCCACGGTCACTTCTTCAGCACCTTGAGCTTGTTGACGCCGTAAACCGCATCATCGCCGAGCTCTTCCTCGATGCGGAGGAGCTGGTTGTATTTTGCAATACGATCCGAGCGGGACATGGAGCCGGTCTTGATCTGGCCGCAGTTCGTGGCGACGGCGAGGTCGGCGATCGTGCTGTCTTCCGTCTCGCCGGAGCGGTGGGAAAGAACGGCGGTGTAGGCGTTTTCCTTTGCGAGCTCGACAGCGTCGAATGTCTCGGTGAGCGAGCCGATCTGGTTCACTTTCACGAGGATGGAGTTGGCTACGCCAAGGTCGATGCCCTTCTGGAGGAACTTCGAGTTGGTGACGAAAAGGTCGTCGCCGACGAGCTGGGTGGTCTTACCGAGCTTCTCGGTGATGATTTTCCAGCCGGCCCAATCGTTCTCGTCGCAGCCATCCTCGATCGAGATGATCGGGTATTTTTTCTGGAGCTTTGCGTAATAGGCGACGAGCTCCTCGGCGGACTTGACGGATTTGTCGGACTTCTTGAAGACGTATTTCTTCTTCTTCTTGTCGAAGAACTCGGAGGCGGCGACATCAAGCGCAATGGCGATGTCCACACCGACCTGGTAGCCGGCTTTTTCGATGGCCTTGCAGATTGTGGCGAGCGCGTCGTCCGCGTCTTTCAGCACGGGGGCGAAACCGCCTTCGTCGCCGACGGCGGTGGAGAGGCCGCGGTCGTGGAGGACTTTCTTGAGGGAGTGGAACACCTCCGCGCCATAGCGCAGGCCTTCGCGGAAGGTCGGTGCGCCGATGGGCATGATCATGAATTCCTGGAAGTCGATGGGGGCGTCGGAATGCGCGCCGCCGTTGATGATGTTCATCATCGGAACGGGGAGCACCTTCGCGTTAGGGCCGCCGAGGTATTTGTAGAGCGGCACGCCAAGCTGGTTGGCGGCGGCCTTGGCGACGGCGAGGGAAACGCCGAGCACCGCGTTCGCGCCGAGCTTCTTCTTGTTCGGGGTTCCGTCGAGCTCGATCATCGTGGCGTCGATGGAGGCCTGTTCGGTGGCATCGAAGCCGAGCAGTTCGGCGGCGATGGCTTCGTTCACGGCTTCGACGGCCTTGAGCACGCCTTTTCCGAGATAGCGGTTTTTGTCGCCGTCGCGAAGCTCGTGGGCTTCGTGCTCGCCGGTGGATGCGCCGGAAGGAACGGCCGCGCGGCCCATTGCTCCGCCTTCGAGGTAAACGTCGACCTCGACGGTCGGGTTTCCGCGTGAGTCGATGACCTCGCGGCCCCTGATTTCTACGATGGTGGTAAGATCCATGATGGTAAGTTTCTGATTTCGGGAAAGAGCTCCCTCACGCGTGATAAGCGGAGATCGACTTGATCGTCAACGTCCGCATTTGTTCCGTTTCGACATCGCGGACTTTCGCGTCGTCGCCGACGGAAAGCCCCATGAGCGCCTTGCCGACCTCGGAAAGGTAGGAGACTTCCTTTTTATCGGGATCGGAATCCCATGCACCGAGCACGGTGATCGTCTGCTCCACGCCGTTTTCATCGGCGAGTACCACGACAGTTCCGATGTTGACGGTCTTGGTGTCGGCCCCCTTGAAATCGGTACCGCGGGCGAGGGCGATCTCGCGCTCCAGTGCGGCGCGGCGGTGGGCGAGGAATTTCTCCATGTCCTTGGCGGACTTGTATTCGAAGTTCTCGCGGAGGTCGCCGTAGGAGCGGGCGATCTTCACGTCCTGGAGGTTCTGCGGGATTTTCTCGCGGATGAGCTCCTCGAGTTCCTTCTTCTTCTTGTCGAGGGAATCCCATGAAACAAGCAGCGGCTCCTCGCGTTTGGCGGCATTCTGGCCGGAGACGAGTTCCACCGTTTCCGGACGCACCTTGATGATGCGGGCCATGAGGGATTTTTTCTCAAGGTCGCCGAACACCGGGCAATCGAGCAGGCGGCGGGCGAAGTTGCGCGCCTCGTTGAGATCCATGCCTTCGACGAGGTCGGAAAGCAGGGCTTTGTCCTCAGTAAGCAGGGTCTGGAGGCGGGAGGTTTTCCGAGGGCCGTCGGAAAGGTGGTCGTTTTCGAGGAGGTTGAGGATGGAGGCTCCGACGTCCGCGCCGAATACCGATTCCGAAGCACCGCTGCGCTCGCGGCAAACCCAGATGAGGGCATCCGGGCCGAGGGCGCGCCGGGCGAGGGCGGAGCCGAGATGATCGGTAAGGGCGGACATGCCGTTGTTTTCCGCGAGGATGCGGGCGATCTCTGTCACACCGCGCGCGCCGACCTTGTCGAACACGGTGACGATTTTCGAAATCCATGCGTCGCCGAAAGCAGTGCCGAAGGCCTCATAGACAGCGCGTTGGCGGGTGGAGGGGAGGTTGACGAGTTCCTCGGCGATCTTGCCGAGATCAGAGCCGGCGATGAGGTCGCTGAGGCGGACTGCGCCGGGATCGAGCACCAGCGCCTTGCTGCCGCAGATCACCTCGTCGCGCGCGGCGATGAGCTGCATCGCCTGGCCGAGTTGGACACGGGCGGCCTTTTTCGCGCCGTCGTCGATGTCCATGATGAGCTGCTTGAGGGCTGCGGTATCCTGTTCGAACGCGCCGATGTCCGCTGCGATGGCTTCCAGCGCCTTGATCATGCCTTTGATGTCCTTCGCCGCCTCGAAATCCGCGAGGAGCGCCTGAGCCGGGGTGATGCCGGAATCGCGGAGGACGATGGGTTCGGTGCGTTTCGTCGGCACGACTGCCTTGCGGCTTTCCTTGACGGCCTTTTTCGTGGCGTCCCACCACTTCTTGTAATCCTTCTCCGGGATCACCGTGCCGCTTACCAGGGCCTCGATTGCCTCGCCGGTGATCATGCCGCCGTGGCTTTGCAGGATGTGGACGACGAGCGCGACCGAATCGACCTTCGCGAGCTTCCGCAGCTCCTCGATTTGCTCTATTTTTACCGCGCGGAAGTCGTCCGGCGCGATCCATTCCGTTTTTTGCATCGCGAACTGCAGATCCATCTCCTGGCCGCTGGATCGCTCGAAATCGACCGTAATTTTCTTGCTGCCAAAGTCCCAGTCGATGATTTTCCCCGCTCCGAAAGACTTGTGGAGGCAGAAGTTCCCAGGTGAGAGCTGATTAAGACGTTCCCCCACAGGCTTCGGTATCTTACCGGCCTCCACCAACTTCGCGACATCAGGATGCATGCGGACAGCTTGGAAAGGTGCATCCGGAAACGCAAGCCTAGTGGTGACAAATCGGTTCGTGGCGTGTTTTACACTAACCTCGCCGCCAGCAATTCGCGTTGGAAGATGAGTTCCTTGGGCAGGTGGTCGTATAGGTCGATGAAGAGTTCGCCCTGGGAGACGAGTTCGGCGCGCCATTCCGCGCGGTCGAATTTCATGACCGCCTCGAAATCCTTCTCCGTGAAGCCCTCGAGGCCGTCGGTGTTGAAATCGGCGAAGTCCGGAGTCCAGCCGATGCGCGTTTCGTGGCCGGCGGCGCCGCCCTTGCAGCGGTTCACGATCCATTCGAGCACGCGCATGTTCTCGCTGAAGCCGAGCCACATGAATTTCCCCTCGGGGGTCTTGCGGAACCAGTTCACGTGGAAGAAGCGCGGCAGGTGGGTGAGGTAGCGCTGCATTTCCAGCCAGTGGCCGAAATACGCGCCCATGTTGTAGCCGCAGAACGGTAGCATGGCCATCGGGTCGCGGCGCACCTTGCCGATCGTTCCGGCGGCGGCGGCGGTCATTTCCGAGCCCATCGTCGCGCCCACATAGACGCCGTGGCTCCAGTTGAAAGCCTGATATACTAAAGGCATAGTAGTTGCCCGGCGGCCGCCGAAGATAATGCCTTCGATGGGTACGCCGTTGGGGTTCTGCCACTCGGGGTCGATGGTCGGGCACTGGTGGGCGGGGGCGGTGAAACGGGAGTTCGCGTGCGAGGAGGGGCGGCAGCAGCCGGGCGTCCAGTCCTGGCCCGTCCAGTCGATGAGGTGGGCGGGCGCGTCCTCGGTGAGACCTTCCCACCAGACATCGCCGTCGTCGGTGAGCGCGACGTTGGTGAAAATCGCGTTTTCCCTCATCGACTCCATCGCGATGCGGTTCGATTCCCAGTTCGTGCCGGGGGCTACACCGAAGAATCCCGTTTCCGGGTTGATGGCATGTAACCTACCGTCTTGGTGCGGCCAGATCCATGCGATGTCATCGCCGACGATGGATGTCTTCCAGCCCAGATCCACGTAGGGTTTCGGCGGCTCCAGCATGGCGAGGTTGGTTTTTCCGCAGGCGGAGGGGAAAGCAGCGGTGAGGTAGGTGGTGGTGCCGTCCGGCGCGTGCATTCCGAGGATGAGCATGTGCTCCGCCATCCAACAGTGCTCGCGGGCGATGTTGGATGCGATGCGCAGCGCGAGGCATTTTTTTCCTAGCAAGGCGTTCCCACCGTATCCCGAGCCGTAGGATATGATCTCGCGGGCATCCACGAAATGGGAGATGTATTTCTCGTCGTTGCAAGGCCACGGGACATCGGTTTCACCTACGGAAAGAGGCGCACCGACGGAGTGGAGGCACTTGATGTAATGGGCGTGTCCATCGCGTTTTTTCGGGACCGCTTCGGAGATTTCGTCCTCAAGGCGCTTCAATATCTTCGCGCCCATGTGCGCCATGATGCGCATGTTCACCACCACGTAGGCGCTATCGGTGAGTTGCACGCCGATCTTTGCGAGCGGCGAGTCCAGCGGCCCCATGCAGAAGGGGATTACATACATCACGCGGCCTTTCATCGAGCCGGTGAATTTTTCCGTGAGGAGTTTTCTCATTTCTGTGGGATCCGCCCATTTGTTGGTCGGGCCGGCTTCGTCCGGGCGTTTCGTGCAGATAAAAGTGCGCTCCTCGACGCGGGCGACATCCGAGGTGGTGGAGCGGGCGAGGAAAGAATTCGGGCGTTTCTCCGGGTTCAGGCGGGTGAAAGTGCCGTTGTCGCAGAGCAGTTGGGTCAGGCGCTCCCATTCCTCCTGCGAGCCGTCGCACCATTCCACGCGGTCGGGCTGGCAGAGAGCCGCCGTCTCTTCCACCCACGTTTGCAAGGCTTCGTAAGTTGTTCCTTTTGTTGTCATTACGGCACCATTTAAGCGGATTGGATACCAAGCGGCAAGGATACCCGGCAGGATCGCGGGATATGCGCGGTTTCGCGGATTATCCGAGCAATTCCAGGAAATGCCGGTGCACTTCTTGGTTCGGGACGATGCCGGAGAAGCGCTCCGCCTGCGGGCCGATAGCCGAAATCATCGTCGGGTCCGAGGTGTGCGAGGTACCCGTCCAGCCGATGCCGGTATGGTTTCCCGTCATTTGACCGAGAAGTCCGTGGGGGTTGTCGAGTTGCTCGCTCCATTCCGAAACCTCGCCGGTAGTCATGCTATTGTAGAGTTCCGCGGTTTGCTTTTCTGTGAGGGAAAAACCCAGCCTGTCATAAACAATCGCGGCGAGTTTTTCTGCCGTATTTTCCGGTGAACGTCCCCAATCCTCGAACAGCTTTTCGAAGGAACATGTCATCTGGGCGATTTTCCCAAAGGCCTTGTTCGAATCCGTATACTCTTTTCCTGTGCCGTTGAGGCCCGGGTTCGCGTTGCCGTGGTCACTGGTGACAATCACAAGGATATCATCGCGACCGGCGATCAGTTCCAGCACCTTCGCGAGCGTATCGTCGAACGCAAGCTGATCCCAAAGAAGACCCGCGATGTCGTTCGCGTGCGCGCCGTGGTCAATCCGTCCGCCCTCGATCTGGAGTAAAAATTTTTCCTGGTGGCCGAGCAGGTTTTTCAGCGCCACGCCGGACATTTCCTCTAGCGTGGGGATGCTCTTCATCAGCTCGGGGTTATTGAGCCGATCCACTTCGAAAGGGATGTGGCTGCCGCTGAAAAGACCGAGCATCTTATCGGACTTCGATTTCAGCAAGGCATCGCGGTTTTCGATCAGCTCGTAACCGGCCTTTGTGTAAGGCGTGAGGGCGTCGCGGGAATCGATCCGTTTTTCTGCTGCGAAAAAATTCTTCCCGCCGCCCATCAGGAGATCGACCACGCCGAAGTATTGCGGCGCGATAAGGTGTTCGTCATCGCGGTTTCTTGTCACGGCGGCGAAACCGGCGGGTGTGGCATGGGTGATCGTCGCGGTGGTGACGAGTCCGGTGCGGCGACCCAGTTTTTTCAGGTGGCGGAGGATGGGTGTGGATTCGGTGCCATCGGGGCGGATGTTGACCACGCCGTTGTTAATCTTCACACCCCCGCCCCATGCCGAAGACGCGGCGGCGGAATCAGTGACATAGGAGTTCGCCGAGCTGTTCTCCATGAGGCCGCGCGCGGAAAGCGGATCGTTGATGAGTTCCCACCAGCGCGTTCCTTTTTTCCGGACAATCTGGGAAAAATTTTCCGCCATGGTCAGCACCCCGTTGCTCATACCGTCGGAAACCATAAACACGATACCGCGCACCTCCCCTTTTGCGTTCGCTGTTGGCGCCTTCTTACAGCCGCCCAGCATGGCCGCGGTGCCACCGAGACCGCCGAGTTTCAACCAATCCCTCCGCCTAATTTTAGTATCGCTCACCCTTGGATTCTAGCCCGCCCCGCGACGCACGCAAGCCGCCTAAATCATCCCCATGCAACATTCCCGTCACGCCGTGCTTGCGCGTAGACGGCGCGTCCACTAGCACAGAGAGATATGAGCAACACACTGGATCAACACGCCTCGCTGGGCGCGATGTATTCCGATTATTTCCTCGATTACGCCAGCTACGTAATCCTGGAAAGGGCGGTCCCGCACCTCAATGACGGCCTGAAACCCGTCCAGCGCCGCATCCTCCACTCCATGCGGGAGCTGGATGACGGCCGCTACAACAAGGTCGCCAACGTCGTCGGTAACACCATGAAATACCATCCGCACGGCGACCAGTCAATCGGCGACGCGATGGTGCAGCTCGGCCAGAAAGACCTGATGATCGACTGCCAGGGGAACTGGGGAAATACCCTCACCGGCGACGGCGCGGCCGCCCCGCGTTACATCGAGGCGCGGCTCACGAAGTTCGCGCTGGAGGTCGCTTTCAACCCCAAGACCACGAAATGGCTACCCTCCTACGACGGCCGTAATCAGGAGCCGCTGACCCTGCCGATGAAATACCCGCTGCTCCTCGCGCAGGGCGTGGAGGGCATCGCCGTCGGTCTCGCCTGCAAGATTTTGCCCCATAATTTCAATGAGCTCGTCACCGCCGCCATCGCCCATCTACGGAAGGAACCTTTTGAGCTTGTGCCCGATTTCCCCACCGGCGGGATCATGGACGCCAGCGATTACCGCGACGGCCTGCGCGGCGGGAAGATCCGTGTCCGTGCCCGCATCGACATCGAGAAAAAAGGCATCCTCCGCATCACGGAAATCCCCTTCGGCACCACCACCGGCGGAGTCATGGATTCTATCGTCGCTGCCGCCGACAAGAACAAGATCAAGATTCAGAAGATCGAGGACAACACCGCCGCCCACGCCGACATCCTAGTCTATCTCACGCCGGGAGCCGATCCGGAAACCATGCGCGACGCACTCTACGCCTTCACCGATTGCGAGCTCAGCATCTCGCCCAACGCCGGGGTCATCGTCGATGGCAAGCCCGCCTTCCTCGGCGTAACGGAAATCCTGCGCCGCACCACGGATTTCACGAAAGTCCTGCTCGGCATGGAGCTGGAGATCCGCCTCAACGAGCTTGGCGACAAATGGCACTTCTCCTCGCTGGAGAAAATTTTCATCGAAAACCGCATCTACCGCGACATCGAGGAATGCGAAACCTGGGAAGCCGTGCTCAAGGCTATAGACGACGGACTCGCGCCTTTCAAGAAGCTCCTGAAGCGCGATGTCACCGAGGACGACCTCGTCCGCCTCACCGAGATCCGCATCAAGCGCATTTCGAAATTCAATTCCTTCAAGGCCGACGAGGAGATCCGCGCCATCGAGGCGGAGATCGACGAGACCGAGAAAAACCTCAAGCAGCTCACGAAATTCACGATCCGCTGGTACGAGCAGCTCGGAAAAAAATACGGTAAAGACCGCCAGCGCCTCACCGAGATTTCCAGCTTCGACCGCGTGGACCGCACCCAGGTCGCCGCCGCCACAGAGACGCTTTACCTCGACGCGAAGAACGGCTTCGCCGGCACCGGCCTCAAGAAAGAGGAGCCGTTGGAGAAATGCTCCATGCTCGACGACGTGATCGTCTTCACCGCCGACGGCAAGATGAAGATTATCAAGGTCGCCGAGAAATTCTTCGTCGGCCCGCGCCCGCTGCGGGTCGCCGTTTTCCGCAAGGACGAGGATCTGATCTACTCCATGATCTACCGCGACGGCAAAGACGGCAACGTGATGGCCAAGCGTTTCACCGTCGGCGGCACCACACGTGATAAGGAATACGACCTCACGAAAGGCACACCCGGCAGCAAGGTTCTCTATTTCAAATGGCACGCCACCAACGAGGAAAGCTCCGCCCAGATGCTCATCGTCCACATGAAGTCCGGCCTGCGCCTCCGCAACCTCACCCGCCCCATCCACTTCGCCGAGTTCGGCATCAAGGCCCGCAGCAGCCAGGGCAACATCGTCACCAAACACCCCGTCGAAAAAATCCTCATCGCCCCCAAAGACTTCACTCCTTAGGGTTTGGGCAATCGTTTTCACCGCCAAGATCGCCAAGTAAGAAAAGCAAAGAATCAAAACCCCATAACCTAATTCTTTCTTGGCGAACTTCTCTTCCTTGGCGGTTCATTCTTATTCCCACGACCCAAGTCTTCCTCCGCGTCCCCTCCGCGACCTCCGCGGCTCCGCGTTGAAAAATTCTTTTTCTATGATCACCATCGGCACCAGAGCATCCCTCACCGTCCTGCGGGAAAAGCCGGTCGGCCTTTTCCTTGATGCGCAAAACCTCGGCGAGATCCTCCTGCCGCGCCGCGAGATGCCGAAGGAATGGGCCATCGGCGCGGAGATCGATGTCTTCCTCTACCGCGATTCCGAGGATCGGCTCGTCGCCACGCTGAAGCAGCCGAGTGTCATGCCCGGGGATTTCGGAAAACTCCGCTGCACCGCCCTCACCGAGGTTGGCGCGTTCCTCGATTGGGGGCTGCCGAAGGATCTGCTCGTCCCTTTCCGCGAGCAGAAAACCCGGATGGAGGTCGGTAAACGCTACCTCGTGAAAGTCCTTGTCGATGACGCCACCGGCCGCCTCGTCGCCACCACCCGCATCGCTCGCCACATCGACCTCGCACCTGCCGAATTTGAATCCGGTCAGGAAGTGGAACTCACCGTCTATGGGAAAACCCCGATGGGCTACAAGGCCATCGTCAACGGCACCCACACCGGCCTACTCTTCTCCAACGAGGTCTTCCAGGAACTCGCCCAAGGTGAGAAACTCACCGGCTACGTCGCCGCCCTCCGCAGCGACGGCAAGATCGACCTCACCCTTCACCCCCCAGGCCGCGAGCGCGTCGACGACTTGGAAAAACGCATCCTCGGCGAGCTCGTCGCCCGCGGCGGCTTCTGGCCCCTCACCGACAAAACCCCCGCTGCCGAAATCTACGAGGAACTCGGCGTCTCCAAACGCACCTTCAAGCAGACACTAGGTGCGCTGTTGAAAAAGCGGCTGGTGACGCAGACTGAGACGGGGATTCGTTTAAATTAGGTGAGGGCGCGGCTTCTTCGCGGCATCGCTGGGAACGCGAGTTTGTAACTCGCAAACCCATGATCGGAGAAAGAATAGTCCTTCGAGGTTTGTCCTTTCGCTTATCCATGGGCATGCGGGTAGCAAACCCGCGTTCCCAGTGGCTTGAATTCCCTTAACTTGACGCGCATGTCCGTTGGGGCAAATCGTTGAACTCCGCCACGCTTCCACATCCGCTCTTGTCCGATGTCGAGATGGGAGGCAATGTTCGCGCGTTCATGCGTGCGACGGCTTTCCGATGGGTGATGCGCGGCGAGCCCTTTTTACCGAACGGGCGCGCGGCGGATGAGGATTTCCCTGAGATCCTCCGCCACCTCGTGCGCCAAAGGGGCATTCCAGAAGGCGAGGCGCTGGAGGCTTTCCTGCACCCGAAACTCAAGGATCTGAGCGACCCTTTCCTGATGCCCGACATGCGCGCCGCCGTCACGCGCATCCTCGCGGCGGCGGATCGGAAGGAAACGATCTGCATCTTCGGCGACTACGATGTGGACGGGATTTCCTCGATCACGTTGATGACGAAAATCCTCCGCGCCTACGGGCTGGAACCGCGGGCGTTTGTGCCGCGCCGGGGGGCAGAGGGCTACGGGCTGAGCTTCGCGGCCATGGAGCGTTGCCTCGCGGAGGGGGAAAAGCCCGACCTACTGATCTCGGTGGATTGCGGGACGGTTTCCACTGACGAGGTCGCTCACCTGCGGGAAAGGGGGATCGATGTGATCATCGCGGATCATCACGAACCGAACCCAGGGAGCCGACCGGATTGCGTGGCGATCGTGAACCCGAAGTGCGGCGAGGATTTCACCTACCTCTGCGCGGCGGGGGTCGTGTGGAAGATCGGTCACGCGTTGATGAAAGAGCGGCCCGTCGGCCTCGATCTCAAGGGGCTGCTCGATCTCGTGGCGGTGGCCACCATTTCCGACATCGTGCCGTTGGTGGAGGAAAATCGCCTACTGGTTCGTCACGGGCTTAAAACGCTGCCCGGCACGCTGAACCCGGGGCTACGCGCGTTGCAGGAGATCACGGGGATGAACGGAAACCCCACCGCGGGCGATGTTGGCTTCCGCATCGGGCCGCGGATCAACGCCGCCGGGCGCATGGATTTCCCTGAGGACGCACTGGCCACGCTCAACACCGATTGCCGCGCCACCGCCTTTGGGCTAGCGCAGAAACTCGACACCTACAACCGCAGGCGGCAGGACGTGGAGACCAAAATCCGCAAGGAGGCGGCGGCGGAGCTTTCCGCAGACATCGGTATGGAAAACGATCCGGTGATCGTGCTCGGCTCACGGGATTGGCACCATGGCGTGGTCGGCATCGTCGCCTCGCGGCTGATGCGGCAATACCACAAACCCACCTTCGTGATCGCGATCGATGAAAAAGGCATCGGCAAGGGCTCGGGTCGCTCCATCCCCGGGATATCTCTCGTCGAGGCGATCCGCGCCTGCTCCGGCGACCTACTCGCGGGCGGCGGTCACGCGATGGCAGCAGGTCTCTCGATCCGGGAGGAGAACATCGCTGAATTCAGAAAACACTTCGCGGCCTTCGTATTGGAAAACAGCAGCGAGGAGGAACGGGTGCCGAGGCTGACTTATGATGCGGAGATCACCTTCGCGCAGCTTTCGTTGGATTTCCTGGCGAGCTACGAGCTGCTCCAGCCTTTCGGAAACGGCAACCCGCAGCCGGTGTTCGTCGCGCGCGGCGTGGGCCTGAGCCGCCCGCCCTTCCACATGAAGAACAAGCACCTGCGCCTCATGCTCCGCCAGGGCTACCACGAGCAGGACGCCGTCTTCTTCGGCGGCGGCGAGCATGAGCTACCCAAACCGCCGTGGGACATCGCGTTCACCATCGACCGCAATACCTTCAAGGGCAAAACCACCCTCCAGATCATCATCCAGGACATCCGGGGGGAGGAAGAGATCTAACCACGGATTGCACGGAATACACGGAAGGAAGAGGGTGGATATGGAAATTTAACCACAAAGACACGGAGGACACAGAGGGCGTGGTATCAAAATCACAGGGTTTAAACGAAGGCTCTGTGTTCTCTGTGTCTCTGTGGTTGAAATCTTTCCCATTCATAGGATTGGATTCGCGCCCACTTGTCCGTCGTAGCCTTGGCGAAGTCGGATTCGCGTTCATTCGCGGTTGAATCTTCCTCTCAAGTCCACAATCGACAACCCGCCACCGGGGCTTTTGAATCGCTGCTATGCAATCGATGACCGGCTTCGGCCGTGGAACCCATAACACCGGGGGATGGACGGCGAGCGTTGAGGCGGCCTCGGTCAACCGGAAACAGGCGGAGATCGTGGCGAACCTGCCTCGGCAACTCCAAGGACTCGAAGGCCGCGTGCGGCAGGCGACCCTTTCCCACATCTCGCGCGGGCGGGTGCAGATCTCGATCAAACTCGAACGGCTCGAGGGTGATGTTTCCGATCAGATCCGCATCAATCCCGCGCTGGCCCGTTCCTTTGAATCCGCGTTTTCCGACCTCTCGATGATCATCAGTCGGCCGCTTTTGCCAACGCCGGCGGACTTCCTGCGGCAACCGGGCATCATGGAAATCGGTGAGGCGGAAACCGTCGATCCCGAGGAGGCGTGGGAGGTGATCTCGCCCGCGCTCGAGCAGGCGCTCGCGAACCTTAACGCGATGCGTTCGGCGGAGGGCGAGCACCTCAAGGAGGATTTCCTCGCCCGCCTCGGCCAGCTCATGGCCTTCACCCAGATCATCGCGGATCACGCTCCTTCGCGCCCCGTCCGGCAACGGGAGCTTCTGATGAAACGCCTCTCCGACCTCGGCATCCCCCCGGAGCTGGACGACGAGCGCCTCGTCCGCGAGATCGCGCTCTTCGCCGACCGTTGCGACATCTCAGAGGAAATCACCCGCCTGCATTCCCATTTCGCGAAATTCCACGGCTACATCGACACCCCCGAAGCGGCGGGCCGCTCGCTCGATTTCCTCTGCCAGGAACTTTTCCGTGAGTTCAACACGATCGGCTCCAAGGCCAACGACGCACTCGTCGCGCAGACCGTGGTGGAGGCGAAGACGGAGTTGGAAAAACTGCGCGAGCAGATCCAGAACATTGAATAAATGCTGACACGCTGAAAACTGAAACGCTGAAAATGGAAGAATCATGAGACTGAGCGAGGAGTTGAGACAACGCGCAAAAGGATTCGCATCGGCGGCGGTGCGCATCTTCGTCGATTTGCCGAAGCAGCGGTTGGAGGTGGCGGTATTGGGAAAACAAATGTTGAGAGCTGGAACATCGGTGGCATCCCACGCGAGGGAGGCTTCTCGCGCGCGATCCGTAGCGGAGTTCTGTTCGAAGTTGGATGTCCTTTTGCAGGAAGCCGATGAGACGCAGCTATGGCTGGAGCTTTTGATCGAGGACTGCGGCATCACCGACCCGCGCCTTCCGCTCGCGCATCGCGAGGCCGACGAACTGTTGGCGATCTTCACCACCATGGTTTCAAAAACACGCAACAAACCCTGAACTCTGCAAAAACACCTTTCAGCCTTTCAGCCTTTCAGCCTTTCAGCCTTTCAGCCTTTCAGCTTTTCAGCTTTTCAGTTTTTCCCCCTATGTCATTGCTCAACGACAGTCCCGACCAAGACCTCCCCCGCGAGAAGATCTACAAGTATGGCGCGGCTTCGCTGAGCAACGCGGAGCTCATGGCGATTTTCCTGACCTCCGGGTTGGTCGGGCGGAATGTGATCGAAGTGGCGGGCGATCTTTTGGTAAAATACGGCGGCTTGCAGGAACTGGGACGGTTGCCGGTTTCCGAATACATGAACAACAAGGGCATCGGGCTGGCGAAGGCGTGCAAGCTCGCCGCCGCGTTCGAGCTGGGCAGCCGGCTATCGCGCGAGCAGATCCGCAGTGTGCCACTCGATACCCCGGAGCGGATCTATGAGCACTTCGGCCACCAACTCGGAAACCTACCGAACGAGAACGCGCTCGTAGTCACCGTGAACACGCGCCTCGAGCACACCAGCACCACCACGATCTCCGTCGGCACCGTGAACGAAACCTCCGCCCATCCGCGCGAGATCATGCGGCCCGTGATCACCCGCAACGCCTACGGTTTCATCCTCATCCACAACCACCCCTCCGGCGACCCCACACCCAGCACCGCCGACGACAGGATGACCGCGAAACTCATTCAGGCCGCGGAGCTCATGCAGATCAAGATCCTCGACCACATCATCATCGGCCGCCCCTCGCCGGGCAGGAGCGCTTTCTTTTCCTACCGCGCCGCAGGTGTGATACCTTAGCCGCAAACCGACCCGCCATGTTCCGCTTCCACCTCGCGCGCAACCTCCGCACCGCCATCTGGCTGCTACTGTTCGCGCTCATCCCGCTCGCAGCAGGTGCGCTGTATTGGGCGAACAAGACCGGCCTGCCCGAGGAGTGGCGTGAGGCTATCGAAAACGAGATTTCAAGACGCGGGATGCACGTCGAGATCGCATCCCTTACCTATATTCCGCTGCGGGGCTTCGTCGCGGAAAACGTACGGATCTTCACGGAGCCGGAGCGCATCCATGAAATCTCACGCTGCGAGCGCGTTCAGCTCGTGCTCGACAACGCCCTTCTCGCGCGCGGAGAATTCCGCGTGCGGAAAGCCGAGCTCCGCAACGCGCGCCTCTCCCTGTCCGTCGACCCGGAGAACCCCTCCAGCGGATCGCTCGATTTCACCGGGCTTTACGGCACCATCATCCTAGGCGCGGAGCGCACCATCCAGATCCGCGACGCGCGCGGCGAGGTCGGCGGCATCAAGCTCGCCCTCACCGCGAACCTGTTCGATAGGGTCGTCTCGGAAGAGGGGGAAGAGGACGAAAAAAGCAAAGGGCGGCGCCGGGAAATGATCGCCCGGATCATCGAGGAGATGGAGCACTGGGATTTCGGAACGGGGACAACTCCAACCGTGCAAGTGGAGCTGGGCGGTAACCTTTCCAACAGGAAATCCCTCCGCGCGGATTTCCGAATCAATGCACCTTCGGTCGAGAAAAAACAATACCGCCTTACCGACGTGAGCGCCGAAGGCTCGCTCAACGGATATCTTCTAGAAATCTCCTCCTTCTCCGCAAAGGACGCGCGCGGAACCGTGTCCGGCCATGCGGATTACCATCTATGGAACCGCACGGGGCGCTTCGATTTGGAGTCCTCGATCGACGTCCCGCGATTGCTGAAATCATGGCTCGACACCCCCTTGAAGGGCGAGCTACTCATCGGCGGCGGTCAGCGCATCCAGACCGCCGGTGACGTGGATCTGAGCGAGCCTGAGCATCCCAAGGTGAATCTAACAGGGCATGCGGGATTCGAATCGGTGATGTTCCGGGGCGTGAGCTTCGACACCCTAGAGACATGGTTTTCCTGGCAGGACGGCAGGCTTTTTCTACGTGACATCAAGCTAGTGCGACCCGACGGGATGGCGGAAGGGAAACTCCTGATGGAAGGGAGTAAAGTGCGCATTGCCCTGCATACCACCCTTCCGGCCCCGCTCTACGAACCCTTTTTCATCGGACAGCCGCTTGAGCATGTCATCGCCGATTTCACCGAAAACGAGAACCCGTTCACCGAAATTTTCATCGAGGGCGCGTTCGACCTCCGTGATCGGTTTGATTGGGCATACACCGGTCACGGCACACTGAAAAATCTCTCCTATCGCGGCGTGCCCGTCGTATCCGGCGCGGCGCATTTTTCCGTGAACCACGACGAACTCGATTTCACCGAAGGCTCCGTGACCTTCGACTACAAGGACTACGCCCTACGCCGCGCGTTCAGCGGCCCGAAGCAGGGATCGGCCACGGTGGGGAGAATCCGCTATGATGCCGCCACAAAAACGGTCGGTGTCGAGGATGTAAAAGGCGACATTTGGGCGGCTCCGATGGTGCGTTTTTTCGCACCGAAGATCGCAGACGACCTGGAACAATACCGCTTCCACACGCCGCCCGCGCTCAGCGGATCGGGCGCCATCGATGTAACGCCGCAAGGCCGCACCGATCTCACCGTGAAATTCAGCACCCCCGGAAAGGCGGATTACAAATTCCTCGGAAAGATCGTCACCCTGCTGGAACCCGAAGCCACCGTGAGGATGCGCGGCGGGGAGGTGCGCATCTCGGGACTCTCGGCGGGCGCTTTCGATGGCACGGTCGCCGGTGACCTGCTTCATTCCGGCAAGTCGAAACTTTCCGGCGAGCTGATCTGGTCAAATCTCGCGTTTCCCGGCCTCTCCACCACCTATGGTTTCAAAATGAAAGGCGGCGGATTGCTCACCGGTCGCATCGATTTCTCGATCACTCGCGGAGACGTAACAACGATGGATGGCAAAGGCCTTGTCGCGCTGGAGAACGCCGAGCTTTTCTCAGTGCCCGTTTTCGGGCCGCTTTCGGGTGTCGTCTCGTCCGTCCTCGATGACGAGCGCGCGGGCTTCGAGCGGGCGGATACGGCCTTCTGCACCTTCGACATCCGCGAAGGCGTGCTCACCACGCACGATTTCCAGAGCGCGACCCCTTCGGTCACTTTCACGGGCGATGGCAAAGTTGACCTAGCGGCGAGAACCATCGATTTCACCGCCCGCCTCAACGCACGCGGCCTGCTCGGCCTGATCACCCTGCCGCTGCGCCCGTTCTACGGCCTTTTCCAGTTCCGCGGCACCGGCCCCATCGACAAGGCGGTGTGGGAAAACGTCCATTTCACCTCGCCGCCGGAAGAGCAAAACGATCTCCTGCTCGCGCCGCCGCCCAAGGCCCGCATTGTCGAAGAGTGAGCCTCAGCGGAGATAACCGTTCGTGGCCTTTTCGCGGCCGATCGTCGTTTCCCCACCGTGCCCGGAAAGCACCCGGGTATCGTCCGGCAGGCAAAGCAGCTCCCTTTCGATCCCGGCGAGCAGCAGTTCGAAACTCCCGCCCGGCAGATCGCAGCGTCCGACGGAACCCGCGAACAGCGCGTCCCCCGCGAAAAGAACTCCGGCTTCAGGAATGTAAAACGTAAGGCTGTCCGCGGAATGGCCCGGCACATGGCCCACCTTCGCTTTCGTGCTGAACATTTCCCTTTCCCCTTCCGCAACCAGCACATCCACCCCGTAAGGCTCCACCGCAGGCAAGCCCCAGCCCGCTCCGAACGCCTCCAGCGTCAGATCCTTCGAATAATCCGCCCACGCGAAAACCTTCACGCCCATCGCCCGCAACGCGGCCACATCCTCGACATGGTCGTAGTGCTGGTGGGTAAGATACAGCGCGTCCACCCGCGTTCCCGTGCCCTCCGCCCACTCCGCGATCCCAGAGGGCGCGTCCACCAGGAAATTCCCCTCCGGCGTCTCCACCAGGTAACCGTTCGTCTGCACCATGCCTCCCGTAAATTTCGTAATCCGCATGTGCCCCAAGTAAGGCGGCATCACCGGTTTGGAAACGAAAATTCACTTCCCCCGGTCGATGGTCAGCAGGGCGCTGTCGATGAGTTCGAGGGCGGTGGTGAAACTTTCGTCCACGTAGTAAAGCCCCCATTTTTCCTTGCCGTCCGCACCGTCTTCTTCGCGTTTCGGGAAACCTCTCAAATCTAACAGTTGGAAGCTGCGCGGGAGGGAGTTGTCGATCTCCAAGGAATAGACGAGGGAGGCCTGCTTGTCGCCGGGTTGGTTGATTTCGAGGAACAGGGCGTAGGGCGTGGAGTCCTTGGAATCGCCGGGGAGGATGTAGTCGGCGGGATCGAAAGAGCCGTTCGGGGTCGGCTGGGAAACGGCGTCGATCTCTACGCCCTTTTCGGCCTCGCGTTTTGCCTTTTCCCATCCGGCGTGTTTGAAAGCGTAGTATGGCGTTTCGACCGAAGAGACTGGGGCCAGCAAGGTCTTGATGTGGTATCCGCCCTGATTCTCCAGCCAGATCGCGACCTGTGGCGGCGGGCTGGTGTCGTAGGACGCGCCGGTTATTACGTTGAGGCGCATCCTGTAATCCGGCGAGGGCGCATAATCGAAGAGCATGCCGTCCTCGTCCATCTCGAAGCGCTCCATCGTCGGGCCGAGGTTTCCGCTCCAGCTGAGCACCGTTCTAACAGGTGCAGGCTGCCACCAGAACAAGGCTGTTAGAAATGCGGTGACAGCGAGCGTTACCCACAGCGCTTTGCTGTGCAGGTAACTTTTCAGCGGGCGGCTGTTGTTGAAAACATGCAGCCCGATCAAACCCACGAAAACGAATCCCATCAGCGCATGGAGGCCGATCATGTCGATGTCGAACGGCAGGACGAAGGCGAGTATACCCGTCACCGAGAGGACGAGGAACGTCAGCGCGGTGAGCAGGGAAACGATGCGGCGGCGGAGCGTGCCGAGCTGTGGCTTTGACCTGTTAGACATCGCCGGGGATGATGGCTCCGTGTTCCCGGAGTAGATCGTAAATTTCCTTGAGCGGCACTTCCAGAGGGGTCGTCCCGGCTCTCGCAGCTAGGAAGGCGGCTGCACCGGCGGCCTGCCCCATGCCCATGCACGAGGCCTGCACGCGCAGGCCGGAATTCGCCAGGCGGTCGCTGCTGACGCAACGGCCCGCGACGATGATGTTGCGGCTGCCCTTGGGGATCAGCGAGCGGAGCGGGACGGTGGGAATCACGCCGGGCTTGAGCGGCTCGGGCTTCACACCGTTTTTCGTATGGAGATCGACCGGATAGAAGGCGTAGCAGATCGCGTCCTCGAATTTTTTCCCGGAGCGGTAGTCGTTCACGGTGATGAGGGCTTCCCCCTCGATGCGGTAGGTCTCGCGAAAACCCGTTTCCGGCTGGAGGTGCATGAGCCGTTTGCCCTTATTGCGCACCTCCGCGAGGATGGATTTCCGGCCTGTTAGATTCGCATGCGTGACAGTGCGGGAGTTGGTGGAATCCGCGCCGTGGACGTATAGGCGGTGGATCTGGTTGCGGCCCGGTTCGTGCGCCTCGCCCAGCATGTAGAGATAGGAGCCCGGCTGACGCTCATCCTCACGAAGGCGCGCCAATCCTAATAATCCGCACACCTCGGCGCCGCCGGTGCAGTCGATGATCTGTTTACAATTCACCCGCCGCTTCGTGCCAAATCCGATGCAATCCACCTGCCAGCCGGTATCGGTTTTCGTGACGGCCTGCGGAAACTCGTGATAGGCGATCTCGACGCCCGCCTTCGCGCATTTCTCCTCGGCGAGGATCGCGTAGAGGAACTGGTTGGTGAAAACCTGGTTCATGTAATGGCGCTGCGGCACCTTAGCGAAATCCGGAAGGGTGCCTCCGTCCAACTCGACGCTTTCTTTCACGATTTCCCAGCCGATGCCCGCGATTACCTGTTTTCCCCACGCATCGAAAAGCCCTGGATATGCGACGCCGCCGGTGGTCATGACACCGCCGAGCTGGCTGCCGCGCTCGACCAGCAGCACGCTCGCCCCGGCGCGCCCGGCCTGAATCGCGGCGACATGACCCGCCGTCCCGCCGCCGACCACGAGCACATCGACGTTGTCCGTGACCTCGGGCTCGAGCCCGCCGGGCAAGGATTGGGCGCGCACTTCCGAGGTGGATGCGATCCCGAGACCAAGTCCCGCGGTTCCTAACAGCGAATGTTGGAGAAAGTTTCTGCGGCTGCTTTTCATGGGCTTGTTTTACTGTCTTCGGGCTCTAGTTCCTGCGGTTTGTGAACGCTCAATTCGCGCACTCCGGGGAAATTTTTCAAAGCATCCGATCCAAGCACGCAGGAGGCGGTGGCGAGGGCGTCGCTTAGCTTCGCTTCGGTGGCGATCACACTGGCAGCGACCCGACGCGTCAAGCCAAGGCCGGTCGCGGGATCGAGGATGTGGGAATAGCTGATGCCCTCAATTTCCACGGACTGATGGAGATCGCCCGAGGTGGAGACGGCGGCGTTGGAAAGGGTCAGGATCTTCTCGTTTTTTTCCACATCGAAAGTTTTCAGCGCCACGTTCCAGCCCTCGCGCCCCGGCGGAGCATCGCCGAGCCGGATGTCTCCGCCTGCGGTGATCAGGGCTCGGGAAATACCCGCTTCGGCGAGGGTTTCAAGCATGAGATCGGCCGCGTATCCTTTCGCGATGCCGCCGAGATCAAAAGCCATGTTTTCCCTCAGCAAGGTGATCGTGCGGGCTTCCGGATCGAGGGTGAAATGCCGCCAGCCGCTGGCAGTGCGGGCGGCAGCGAGCTTTACAGGGTCGGGCAACTTGCCGCTGGCCCGCGTTTCGCGCCAAAGTTTCGTCATCGGCCCGAGCGTGGGATCGAAGGCTCCATCCGTCGCCTCCGCAAGCCGACGAGAATGATCTAACAGATCGAAAAGCAGCGGGGAAAGCGGAACGGGGATTCCGACTGGTTTCGAGGAAAGCAGCGAAAGCTCGCTGTCCGGCAGGTAATCCGAGGCCGCGGCGTTCACCTCCTCCGCCTTGGAAAACGCCTTCTCCGCCGCCTTTCCCGCAACCTCCATGTATTCAGCGTAGCATACCAAGGAAAACCGCGTGCCCATCAGCGGGCGCTCGAAAGAAAATTTCTCCGCCGCGGAAACGACCGTCGCCAGGACGGCGACGGCGGGAACCAACAAACCGGCGGATGTCACGGCAAAACCTCCATGCCCCGAAGCTAGCCTCATCGCCGCAGGGCGCCAGAGGATTTGAGGATCATGATCCTCTCGATGCGTCACGTGGCGGGGGATTTCATACGCTCCTGCCTTGATCCTGGATGTTCAGGGCTTGGCGGATGAAATCCGCCGCCACGCTCACCGCGCATACGCCTCCACCGAGTCGCAGGTGCAGACGAGATTCCGGTCGCCGTGGACGTTGTCGATGCGGGATACGGAGGGCCAGAACTTGTGGGTGCGGAGGTAAGGCAGCGGGAAGGCGGCCTGTTGGCGCGTGTAGGGGTGCGGCCATTCGTCGGCGCAGAGGACGGCGCTGGTGTGCGGGGCGTTCTTGAGCGGGTTGTCCTTCGCGTCGAGTTTTCCGCCGATGACATCCATGATCTCGCCGTGGATGGAAACCATCGCGTCGCAGAAGCGGTCGAGTTCGGCCTTGGATTCGGATTCGGTGGGTTCGATCATGAGCGTGCCGGTGACCGGCCACGACATGGTGGGCGCGTGGTAGCCGTAATCCATCAGGCGCTTCGCGATATCCTCGACGGTGACGCCGGATTCGTCGGAAAGCGGACGGCAGTCGATGATACACTCGTGCGCGACCAATCCCGTTTTCCCGGTGTAGAGGATAGGGAAAAAATTACCCAAACGCTTCGCCATGTAATTTGCATTGAGGATGGCGATCTCGGTGGCTTTCCGCAGGCCGGCGGCTCCCATCATGGCGATATACATCCATGAAATGACATTGATCGAGGCGCTGCCATAGGGCGCGGAGCAAACGGCATGCGATTTCTCCTCCAGCGCGAAGTGGCCGGGAAGGAAAGGAACGAGCTGTTTCGCGACACCGATGGGGCCAACGCCGGGGCCGCCGCCGCCGTGGGGGATACAGAAGGTCTTGTGGAGGTTGAGGTGGCAGACGTCCGCGCCGATGAGGCCGGGCGAGGTGAGTCCGACCTGCGCGTTCATGTTCGCGCCGTCCATGTAAACTTGGCCACCCGCGTCGTGGATGATGGCGGTGATCTCGCGTATCGTTTCCTCGAAGACTCCGTGGGTGGAGGGATAGGTAACCATCAACGCGGAAAGATTCGCGCGGTGCTCCTCGGTGCAGGCGATGAGGTCGGCCATGTCGATGTTGCCGCTGGCATCGCATTTCACGCCGATGACCTTCATGCCGCACATCACGGCGGAGGCGGGGTTCGTGCCGTG
This sequence comes from Prosthecobacter debontii, assembly GCA_945869855.1. Taxonomy (GTDB): domain Bacteria; phylum Verrucomicrobiota; class Verrucomicrobiia; order Verrucomicrobiales; family Akkermansiaceae; genus Luteolibacter. Next base: position 2,318 of record CAMBQC010000018.1, on the reverse strand, counting down.
GGCGGAAACGGGGATGAGGCAGATGTCGCGGTGTCCTTCGCCGCGCGATTCGTGGTAGCGGCGGATGGCGAGTAGGCCCGCGTATTCGCCCTGCGAGCCGGCGTTCGGCTGGAGGGAAACGGCCGCGAAGCCGGTGATCTCGGCGAGCCATTTTTCCAACTGCGTGAGCATTTCCACGTAGCCGGTAGTCTGGGATTTCGGCGCGAAAGGATGGATGGAAGAAACCTCGGGCCAGCTCAGCGGCATCATCTCCGAGGTGGCGTTGAGCTTCATCGTGCAGGAGCCGAGCGCGATCATCGATTCGTTGAGCGCGAGGTCTTTCGTCTCCAGGCGCTTGATGTAGCGCAGCATCTCGGTCTCGGAGTGGAAGGCGTTGAAGGCGGGCGCGGTGAGGAATTTCGAGGTGCGGTCGAACGCGGAATCCCATGCGTAGCCCTCCGGCGCATCGCTTTCGGTGTGAACACCCAGGAGCCGGCAGATCGCCCAGACGTCCTTGCTGGAAGCGGTTTCATCGAGGGCAATGCCGATGTGACCCGAGTCGATGAAGCGCAGGTTGAAACCGTGATCGGGTGCTTCATCAACGAGCTGCCCGGCTTTTTCCGTAGCCACGATGATCGTGTCGAAAAACGCGTCATCCTCGACCGTGTATCCGCCGGAAACAAGCGCGTCCCTGAGCCTCCGTGTCTGCGAGTGGACGCCGCGCGCGATGTTTCTCAAGCCTTCGGGGCCGTGATAGACGGCATACATCGAGGCCATCACAGCCAGCAGCACCTGCGCGGTGCAGATGTTCGAGGTGGCCTTGTCGCGGCGGATGTGCTGCTCGCGGGTCTGGAGGGAAAGGCGGTAGGCGGGCTTGCCCTGCGCGTCGATGGAAACGCCGATGAGGCGGCCGGGCATCTTGCGCTTCAGCGCGTCCTTGCAGGCCATGAAGCCCGCATGCGGCCCGCCGAAACCGAGCGGCACGCCGAAGCGCTGCGAGGAACCGACGCAGATGTCCGTGCCGAACTCACCCGGCGCTTTCAGCAAGGTCAGCGCGAGGAGATCCGCCGCGCAGATCGTCGTCGCTCCGGCCTCGTGGCATTTCGTGAAGAAGGCGGAGAAATCATCGATGCGCCCGCGCGTGTCGGGATACTGCACGACCACAGCGAAAAGGCCTGCGGCGGAGGCGGGATCGAAGGATTCCCAATCGCCCACGATCAGCTCCAGCCCGAGCGGTTCGGCGCGGGTTTTCACCACATCGATGGTCTGCGGATGGCAGCGATCCGACACGAAAAGGGATTTCCCGCCCGGCTTCCCGGAAAGCGCGAGCGTCACCGCCTCGGCGGCGGCGGTGCCCTCATCTAACAGAGAAGCGTTGGATACATCCAGGCCGGTGAGGTCGGTGATCATCGTCTGGAAATTCAACAGAGCCTCTAAGCGACCCTGCGCGATCTCCGCTTGATAGGGCGTGTAGGCGGTATACCAGCCGGGATTTTCAAGAATCGTGCGCTGGATCACGCCGGGCGTAAGGGTGCCGTAGTAGCCTTGGCCGATGAAACTTTTCAGCACGCGGTTCTGGCTCATCCACGCCCGCAGCCATGCCAGCGCGTCGTTCTCCGAAAGCGCATCAGGCAGATCCATGTCGCCTTCCATGCGGATACCGCCAGGGACTGCCTCGGAAATCAGCTCGTCCAGCGTGCCGTGGCCCACTTTTTCAAGCATCTCGTTTTGGTCGGATTCGGTGGGACCGATGTGGCGGGGCAGGAAGGAGGACGTGGCAGCCATATGCGTATTTAGGTGATGCAGCAGGAATGCCAAGCCCGCAACCAAAACTATGCCGATGTTCCGGTTGACCAGAACCCCAGCGGCCTGAAGGTTCCGGATGTCAGAAAACAAAACCTCATCGCGGAAGAAGCCGTATCCAAGCTCCAGGAGCTGGTCGGGAAATCCTCCACCTGCATGTTCGCCAGCAACCTTACGCAGCTCCCTATCCATGTCTCGCCAATGCGGGTCCAGGAAACGGATTACGAAGGCCGCCTGTGGTTTTTCAGCTCGGCGGACAGCACCCACAACAAGCGCATCGAGGCCGATCCGCGCGTGCAGCTCGTCTTCACCAACACCCCCGATATGGAGTTTCTGACCGTTTTCGGCACATTCCATCTCTAAACCCCCACCCGCAAATCTCGCATACTCCACAACACCCCCTTCGCCGCCGCGCCGCTGCCCCGCATCCGCCGCGCACCATCCTTCCTCCTTTCCGTGAACCTCTCCCGCGCCCCCGCGAACGCCTCGTTCACGAACTCTTTGCTCCCGATCACCGCACCGTCCGTGAAATACCT
>CAMBQC010000017.1 GCA_945869855.1 Prosthecobacter debontii | reverse complement strand
CGTCGATCAGTCCCACGCGACGGTGATGGCGAAAAGCAAAGGCTGCATCGAGTGCCACGAGGGCGCGCACGATCCCCACGGCAGCGAGTTCGTCCGCCTCGGCTGCACGGACTGCCACGGCGGTAACCCCACCTCTGGCCTCACCATGCGCCAGGCACACCCCACGCCGCGCAACCCGGTGTTTTTCGAAAGCTCGGCGAACCCCAGCGACAGCACGGTCCTACTCAACCACGAGTCGCCCGAGTTCATCAAGTTCGTGAACCCCGGCGATCTCCGCGTCGCCGAGGAAACCTGCGGCACATGCCACGCGGATTCCGTGAAACACGTCAACCACAGCATGATGCGCCACGGCGCGATGCTGTGGGGCGCGGCGGCCTACAACAACGGCGCGTATCCCGCAAAGGACTCCATCTTCGGCCAGGCATACGGCGTCAACGGCGTGGCTCTCGCGTTGCAAAGCCCGATCAAGGTCACCCCGGAGATGCAGAAAAAAATGGGCATCGTGCAGAGCATTTTCCCGCTGCCACGCTTCAACATCACCCAGCCCGGCAACGTGTTTCGCATTTTCGAAAAAGGCGGCACGCGTCTCCTCGAACCCGGTAATCCGGATCCCTTCGATCCTCCCGGCCGGCCGTTCCGCCGCCTTGGCGAGCGCGGCCTCGGCACTCTCTCACGGGTCGATCCCGTGATCATCGGCGCGCACAAGACCCGCCTCCACGATCCTTTGCTCGACTTCTTCGGATCGAACGACCGCGCCGGCGACTACCGCTCCAGTGGCTGCACGGCTTGCCACGTGGTTTACGCGAACGACCGCTCCCCCTCGAACTCCGGTTGGTACAGCGCCTACGGCAACCAGGGGCTTTCCTTCAGCACCGATCCGATGATCTCGAAGCAGGAAAAAGGGCATCCCATCGAGCATAAGTTCACCCGCAGCATCCCCTCCAGCCAGTGCATGAACTGCCACATGCACCAAGGAAATCTCTTCGTGAACCCGTATCTCGGCTACATCTGGTGGGATCAGGAATCCGACGCGGAGCACATGTATCCGAAAAAGCAGAAGTATCCGACCGATGAGGAGATGGTGGAATCCCTGCGCCGCAACCCCGAGGCCGCCGCCGCCCGCGGGCTGTGGGGAGATGTGAATTTCTTGGAGAAATCCGCCGAGCTGAATCCCCAGCTGAAGGAGACACAGTTTGCCGACTACCACGGCCACGGCTGGATGTTCCGCGCCGTTTTCAAGAAAGACCGCGAGGGCAACCTGCTCACACTTGAGGGCGACAAGATCGACCACGCCGACAAGGACAAGTTCAAGAAGGCCGTCCACCTCAAGGACATCCATCTTGCGCTCGGCATGCAGTGCGTGGATTGCCATTTCCTCAACGACTCCCACGGCAACGGCCTGCTCTACGTCGAGCCCCGCGCGGCCACCGCAATCATGTGCATCGATTGCCACGGCACCGTCAGCGAGCGCACCACGCTCGTCACTTCCGGCAAGGGCGGCACACTCTCGAAAGATGGAAAAGTGGAACGTATCGATCTTCGGGAAAGTAACACCCCCTTCGGCCCGCGTTTCACGTGGAGCGCCGACGGCAAGACGCTGATCCAGCAATCCTCGATGGACGCGAACATGCAATGGACTGTGCCGCAGACCCTCGACACCGTCGATCCGAAGTCCGCCGACTACAACATCATGAGCGCCTATGCGAAAACGCTCAAGCGCGACGGCAAGTCATGGGGCAGCGTGCCGGACAGCAAGGAAGGCTGCGCGAAAAACCTCGCCCACAGCGACGCGGCGATGGATTGCCAGACCTGCCACACCTCATGGGCCACAAGTTGTTTCGGCTGCCATATCCCGATGGAGGCGAATTTCAAGATGGCCGCCAACAAGTTCGAGGGCACCACCTCGCGCAACTACAGCTCCTACAATCCGCAGGTCGTGCGCGACGATGTCTTCATGCTCGGCATCGACAGCACGGCGAAGGACAACCGCCTCGCCGTGATCCGCTCGTCGAGCGCGATGCTCGTCGGCTCGCAGGGCGCGAACCGCGAGTGGTTCTACACGCAGCAGCAAACGGTTTCCGCCGAGGGCTATTCCGGCCAGGCTTTCAACCCCCACTTCGCCCATACCACCAGTGGCGTCGGCACCACGAAAAACTGCACGGACTGCCACCTTTCCGAGGACAACGACAACAACGCGATCATGACCCAGCTCCTCGGCTTTGGCACGGGCACGGTCAACTTTTTCGGACGGCACACCTACATCGGCACGGATGGCCACGGTCTCAGCGCGGTGGCATGGACGGAGCGCACGGAGCCGCAGGCGGCGATCGGCAGCCACCTGCACAAATACGCCTACCCGGACTACTACGCGCAGCACCTCGCGAACGGATCGAATCTCACCATCGAGCACCATCACCCGGCCAAGGGCGGCGTCGCCCTCGATCTCCAGCTCCGCGGCGAATACCTTTACGCGGCGCTCGGGAAAAACGGCTTCGGGGTCTTCGATGTCGCGAACGTGGACAACAAGAATTTCTCGGAGCGCATCGTCGCCACTCCGTTCTCCGCCCTGGGTCACAATACGTTCGTGAAATCCGCCCACGCCACCTCGATCACGCTGCCCAGCACCCTCATCAACGATCCCAAACGCATGCGCCTTCCTGTGAACGAGGAGCAGCCCATCGCGGATTATTACGGCTACGTTTTCGTCACCGATCTCGAAGAAGGCCTGATCGTGGCCGACGTCGCGACGATGCTCGATGGCAACCCGGCGAACAATTTCATCCGCAGGGCCGCGACTTTCAATCCAAGCGGTACGCTGGACGGCGCGCGCCACTCGTGGATGGCGGGGCAATGGCTCTACGTCACCACTGCGCAGGGACTGGCAGTTGTCGATGTGAAAGATCCGCAGAACCCGGTGATGGCAGGCAGTTATACCGGATCGTTCCTGCGCGGCGCCCGCCAGGTCTCCACGCAATGGCATTACTGCTTCGTCACCGACGCGGAGGGCGTGAAGGTCTTCGATATTTCCAACCCCGCGAAACCGCAACCGATCACTGGCGCGTCCGTCAGCTTGGGCGAGGCCAACGGCCTCTACGTCGCGCGCACCTATCTCTACGTCGCCAACGGCTCGCAGGGTCTCGCAATCATCGACATCAAGAATCCCGGGAAGCCCCGCAAGCTCTCCGATTTCACCGCAGGCGGAGCCATCAACGACGCCCGAGATGTGCAAATCGGATCGGTCAGCGCCTCGATGTATGCCCACATCGCGGACGGCCACAACGGGCTGCGCATCGTCCAGATGATCTCGCCGGAGAACGTCCCCGGCCACATGGGCTTTTCGCCAAAACCGGAGCCGAAACTCATCGCGACCTTCCCGAGCAAACATCCGGTCGTCACGGTCTCGCGCGGCCTCGACCGCGATCGCGTGGTGGACGAGAGCGGCAACCAGACCGTGGTTTTCGGAAGGCGCGGCTCCCGCCCTTTCAGTCTTGAGGAAATGACCGCGTTCTACAAAAAGCCGACCGGTGAGTATTACCGCGTCGCCGATGTGAGCCACGGTGAAAACGGTATGCTCATCGATACCCGCAAGCGCGCGGTGACGCCGACCGAGGATTTCGCCGTCCCGGCATCGGCAGGAGATGACGAGCCCGTTTCGAACACCGGCCGCCTGAAAAAACGCCGGGCAGCCAAGGAAGCAGGAAGATGAAACGCCACCTCATTCCATTGATTTTTCTGGTATCCGGTTCCGCGCTTTTCGGGGCGGAAACCATCGCGCCTGTTTCGGGAGCGACCGACCAGGCCGGACACCGGGACGGCAAGGGAGACGTGGCGCGTTTCAACGATCCGATGGGTCTCGCTCGCGATGCACAGGGGAATCTCTACGTTTGCGACGCTCGCAACCACGTGATCCGCAAGATCGCGCCGGGCGGGGTCGTCACCACTGTCGCCGGACAACCCGGCGAGCCCGGTGCGGTGAACGGCCTTGGATCCGCGGCGCGTTTCAATTTTCCTGCGGACATCGCCGTCGCACCCGGCGGGGTTCTCTACGTGGCAGACAGTGGAAACCATTGCATCCGTGCCATCGCCGCGAACGGTGCGGTCACCATCCTTGCCGGGGATTTGGGCAATGCGGACGATGTCAATCTCAGCTACGGAGCCATCACCTCCGTCCCCGCCCAGCTCGATGGCAAAGGCGTGGGCGCTCGCTTCAACAATCCAAGCGGAATCGCCTACGCGCCCGCCGGACACCTCTACGTCAGCGACACCGGCAACCAGATCATTCGCCGCATCAACCTTGATGGCACCGTCACCACCGTCGCAGGAAAAGCCGGTTCGTGGGGATCCACCGATGGCACCGGAGCCAGCGCCCGATTTTCCGCGCCCATGGGCATGTGCCTCGGCGTGGATGGCAATCTTTACATCGCGGACTCCGCCAACCACGCGATCCGCTGCATGACTCCGTTGGGACATGTGAGCACCTTCGCCGGCAGCCCGCTCGAATCCGGTTTCAAACCCGGCCCGCGCCTGCAAGCCCGTTTCCTCGAACCCACTGATATCATCGTACATCCAGAGGGCGGATTCATCATCTGCGAATCCTTCGGAAACGCCCTTTTCCGTCTTCCTGCCGATGGCAATGTCTCCCTTTTCGCGGGCGCTTCAGAGACCGGCCCGAAATCTCTCGCCAATCCCAACTCCGCCGCCTGCGACCAGAATGGCAATGTCTATGTGGTCGATACCTTCCACCAGGAAGTGCGGCTCATCATCGAGAAATTCTCGATCTCCATCGAGCGTATCGGCGGCACGAACCAGCTCACCATCAGATGGGACAGCCTGCCCGGCCGCACCTATCAGCTTCAGATTCTTGGAGCTGAGGGCTGGGTCAACGCCCCGCAGGCTCCCGTCCTCGCCAACGCCGCGGTGACCTCCGTCACTTTCCCCATGCCACCGCAAAAGGCTGGCATTTATCGGATTCTGCTACTGGGATTCTGATTTTCCGCCACTACTCAGAAACTTGTGGAAGCCCGGGGAAACTTCGCGTAGGGCAAGCGGGCCCTTTCGTAAACGAAGTTGTCGGCGCGGCCCTCTTGCGGTGGAAGGAAATCACGCGCGCCGCTGGCACCGACAATGTCATCCTGCTCGATGCCGTCACCCGACACACCGATCGCGCCGATGAGGACACCGTTGCGGTAGAGCGGGAAGCCGCCGGGGAAAATGGTGATGCCGTTGGGCACGTTCAGGTTGATCGGCGCGGAGGGAACCGTCCCGCCGTTGAGAGAGAAAGCCGCTTGTAAACCGAAGAGCAGACCGGGCGGATTATTGCCGATACCCGGCGGATAAATATCCTGCGAAAGGAAACCTACTGACCGTGAGGAAAACGCCCGCGGCGTCCCCCTTTCCAAGCCCCGGGAGTAGAACAGAGCGGTGCGCGCTTTCTGCACGGCGACATCCCAACTGAAAATCGTCGCGTCCGGCGTGCGATAGGTTCCCAATACGACCGGCTCCACGCCGTTTGCGGCCGGATTGTTGATCACGGAAATCCAGACCTGCGTGATTTTTCCGCGCGGCAGGCGGATCCCGGCGCGGGTGATCTGCGTGCGCTCGGCGGCCAGCCTCAGGATCGTTTCCACCTCCGCGGCGCTGAGCCGCGCCGCTCCAGCGATGTTTCCCGGCAAAGGATCGGCGCGGATCGCGGAGCGGAGCTGCCCTGGGACTCCGCCGGGTCCGGTCAAGCCGAAGGGGTTCGGATAAACGACGGCGGGCGGCGAGGCTTTCGGCGAGTAATCCACCGGATCGTTGTCTGCCGAGGCGGGGACGCCATCAATATCTACGAAGGTAACGGCACTGCCGTTCGCAGCAAGGAACGTCGCGGGATTGGCCACGGTGTTTTCCGAGCCTCCACCGACCACATACGCCAGCCTCACCCCGTCGATGGCGACGTTGTTTCCGCCGATAACCGGAGTCGGCCTGAATCCCGCCTGCCCAGCCAGCGCGATGCGCTCGTTGATATTCGCTTGGAAAAAGATATCGAAATCCGCGACCGGAGCGTCGGCGAAACCCATCACGCCGATACCGCCGACAAGGATTCCGTTTTTGAAAAGAGGCACTCCCCCGGGGCTGGAAACGGCGGCGGGCAGGGTGAGCAGCGAGGTGAAAGGCACGCTGCGGAAAGCGTCGGCGGGTGTCGCGCTGCCGAGGTCATCCACGCCGGGCACAGGCGGCAAAGGGAAGGTGCCGGCGGGGGAGGGTGCTTTAAATTTGTTCGTGTCCGAGAACGCCATGCTCGAGAAATTCACGCCGACGAGCGGGCCGTTCGGGCGGTTTTCCACGGCGGGGGGGAAATGGTTCTGCACGATGAAAGCCGCTGTGCGCGAGGTGAAGGCGTGCTCATCGCTGCTGAGGAAGCCTGCCGCTCCGGCTTTCGAAACCACGTCCGCGACGCGGGAGGGCGTTGGGTTCGGTGCCACCGCGCCATTGACATCCCACACCGCCAGCACGTGGCCTTCCCGGTCGGTAACCGCGATCATCCGGTTATCCACCGGCGAAATCGCCTGCGCCTCCTGCACGGCCTGCGCCAAAACCTGACGCACATCGGCGACTTCCATCCGTTGTGCGAACAGCGGTGAAACCGGAGCAAGAAGGAACAGGTAAAACCGCCAAGCCATAATTGGATTTCTTATCCCAGAAGCGAACACGCATATCAAGGCAATTGGCGTATGCGCTGCCACATCTGTTCTCGACGCACGCCCATTTGCGGGCGAGGTTCCGGCTAAACCACGTCATGCGAAACTTATCTTTCCCCGCCCTGTTTTTTTGTCTCGCGATCTGCTCCTGCAAGAACGAGGAAATCCGCACCTACCGCGTGGCCGTAGAGCCCGAGGCGGAGGCCCTGCCGAAACCGGATACGGGTGGACATGATCATGCTGCGCATTCCGATTCCGTGACATGGCGCGCCTTGTCAGATTGGAAAATGGAGGAGGCCGGCAAGTTCATCAGCGCCGCCTACACGGTGCCAGAGCTCGGTCGCCTAACAGTTTCCAAACTCGGTGGCGACGGCGGCGGACTCGCCGCGAACGTGAACCGCTGGCGCGGGCAGGTAAACATGCAAGAGCTGCCCGAAGAAAAAGTGACCGGTCAGCCGATGCCCGTCACGGGTAGCTCCCGCGAAATGCTGCTTTTCAACCTCAACCCCGATGACGCTCCTGCCGACGCCGAGGGCATTTTCGCCGCCGTGCTGCCTCTTGATTCGGAGACATGGTATTTCAAACTCACCGGCCCGTCCGCGAAGCTACGTGAAAGCGGCGGCGAGTTATTCATGGCTTTCCTTTCCGATGTCCGCATCGCGGGCGAGGAGCAAGCCGTGCCGCCTGCGCCTTCCACTCCCGCCCCGCCCCGCGTGCCGAAGATCAAAGTCACCGCGCCGGAGGGTTGGGAGGAAAGCCAGGGCAGCGCGATGCGTGTCGCGAGCTTCGCGATCAAAGGCGAGGACGGCGCCACCGCCGATGTCTCCGTTATCCCGTTGCCCGGAGATTCCGGCAGCGTGCTCGAAAACGTGAACCGCTGGCGCGGCCAGGTTCAGCTTCCCCCTCTCGCGGGCGCCGATGATCCCGCGCTCGGCGTGGGAATGGACGGTGCGGCGGGCAAACTTTTCGTGACCCACATGGTCAGCGAGGAAGCGGTGCTCAACGGAAAAAAGGCCGCCATCTCCACCGCCATCCTCAAGGCGGAAGGCGTCACCTGGTTTTTCAAGGTCACCGGCGAGGCCTTGCTGGTGGAGATGAACCGTGAGAAATTCGAGAACTTCGCCCGCACCGCCGCTTTCCCATGATGCTCCAAGCCGCCGGAAAATTCCTGAGTTCCCTGCGCCTCACGGTCACGTTGCTGGGCTTCGCGATGGTGCTGATTTTCGTCGGCACCATCTCGCAGGTCACTCTCGGCATCCATGAGGTCGTGGCGCTGTTTTTCCGCTCGTGGATCGCGTGGTGGGATGTGATGCCGGGGGAAAGAGAATTCAAGATCCCGCTGCCCGGCGGCTCGCTGCTCGGCTGCCTGCTCATCGTGAATCTCCTCGCCGCCCACGGCTCGCGCTTCAAGCTCCGCTGGAACAAGGCGGGCATGTTGCTCATCCATTCCGGCATCCTGCTGATGCTCATTGGCGAGCTGTTCACCGGCTTCCTCGGCAAGGAGGCACAAATGACCGTCAACGAAGGTCAGACGATGAACTACTCCACCTTTCCCCGCGAGGTGGAGCTGGCCGTGATCGAGGTTTCCGGCGACGGCATGGAAACGGTGCAAGCCATCCCGCAGAGCCGCCTCAAGGAAGGCGCGGCGTTTCCCTTCCCCGGCTTCACCCTGCGCATCGACCGCCATTTCGAAAACAGCGAGATCCTTGAGGAAAAGGTAGCAAACGAAAGCTTCGATCCCATGCGCGCGACGGCGGGGGCGGGCATCGGCTACACGGTGCGCTCGAAGCCCCGCGAGACCGCGATGGATCGCCGGGACCTCGCTGCCTCCTTCGTCAGTGTGGTGCCGGATGGCGGCGCGGCTGCGGGCCGCTGGCTGCTTACCAATGCCCTCGTCGGCGCGCAGTCCTTCGAGGCGGGCGGAAAAAGTTGGAAGTTTACAATCCGCCAAGCGCGGCTTTACCACCCGTTTTCCATCAAGCTCCTCGACTTCAGCCACGACCGCTACCTCGGCACGAACGTTCCGAAAAATTTCTCAAGCAAGATCCGCCTGATGAATCCGACAACCGGCGAGGATCGCGAGGATCTCATCTACATGAACCATCCGCTGCGCTATCAGGGGCTCACCTTCTACCAATCGGGCTTTGCGAACGACGACACCACCACCATCCTACAGGTCGTAAAAAACCCGGTCTGGACCCTTCCCTATATTTCCTGCGCCATGGTCTCCCTAGGCCTGCTGTGGGTTTTCTCCATGCATCTCCGGAAAGCTGTCGCCCGCCGCAAAGCCGTCGCCGCATGAGAGTCTCGATGGTAAAAAGATCCTGGGACTGGGATACCGCCGGTGCCTGGCTCTGATGGTGAGTTTGACCAAGCGGCCGGTGTCGATATCCCGGCTGCGGGCATACGCTAATCCGTAATGCAATAAAACTTACTTTTTGAAAACGGAGATAAGGCAGGCGAAAGCGAAAAAGAAAATGGCGCTGAAAACCCAAGAAGGTGCTCCTAGGGAGGTTTTCATATTATGGTATTTCGAGCCTTTTACGTCGGTGGATTTGGTGGAAACGGCGGGCGGCTCCGGTTGGATGAGTTCTGCGGCGGTGAGCTGCGGCTTGCCCACTTCGCCACGCAAAGCGGCGACCTCGGCTGGTGCGACGGCGGGGGCGTTATTGCCGAAACTGGAGCGGACATGCGTCAGCACGGCGGCGATCTGTTCGTCGGTCTGGTAGGCCATGGCCATCATTCCGGCGGGGAAATTGTATTCCTGTCCCTTCACTTTGATCGGGCCAGTGAGGCCGCGGAGCTGGATGCGGATCAGGTTTTCGGCGGGGCCGGTTACCCACTCGGAACCGGCCAGCGGCGGCGCAGCAGCGGTGCCCTCTCCCTGCTGTCCGTGGCAGGCTCCACAGAGCATGTATTGCTGTTTTCCGATTTTCGAGGTGTCGGGCTCGACCTTGCTGTCTCCGGTGGCGATGGGGATCAGGGTCTGTTCGAAGGGGTTGTGGCTCGACTGGGCCTTCGCGCCGGGGAGCTGCGAGGGATCGACGATCTCCGTTTTTTTGGAGGGTGCTTTCTCCGGTTCTTTTTTGAGCGATGCCAGCCACGCCACAAGATCACGGATTTCATCGGGCTTGATGAGGTCACCCATCGGTGGCATAGCGGAAACGGGAGGAGTGAAGGACTTGATGTCGGCACGCTTGGCGCGGAGTAGCTTCTCGGGGGTGGCGATGTCGAGGTGATCCGGCGTTTCCGCCACAAGCATTCCGCCTAAGACTGCGCCGTTTTTGAAATTCACCGAGGTAATGCCGTAGCCCGGTGCGACCACCGCCGCAGGATCCACAAGGGACTGCAGGAGATATCGGAGATCATGAATTTTACCGATACCGGAGAGGTTCGGGCCGGCGTCACCTCCCGCGGAGTGCCCCTTGTCCTCCGCCTTATGGCAACGCATGCACTGGCCGGCGGGATGGGAGCCAAACAGCGACGCGCCCTTGGCGGGATCTCCGCCTTCGAGGGCGATGTTGTATCTTGCGAGTGGGTCGGGGCTTTCCACCATCGCCTTTTCGAAGGCCGCGAGAGCAGCGACAACGCTGGGTTCCTTGCGGGATTTCGCGGCGGCGATGAGTTCGATGGCTTCCGGGGAAATGCCCTTTGCTTCCTTAAGTTTCCCGAGGCTGGAGGCGATGAACGCGGCCGCACTGTCCCCCGGAATACCGGCCAGCACGCCCCATGCTTTCTGTGCGCGCGAGGGGCTGTCGGAGTTGACCGCCGCTTCGACCGCCGTGAGGGAGGCCTGCGGATCGCGTTTCGCCAGTTCGTCGAGCGCAATAACGGCGAGTTCGTTGGAGGCATCATTCGCGGCCTGCGCGAGGAGCTTGTTGAGGCCTTTGCCGTCGCGCTGGACGTAAAGCGTGAGCGCTTTCGCGCGGGCATCGCTAGGAAGCGCGGTGTTGGTGATGATGGATGAGAGAGCTTCGTCATCGAGCGAAGCGACGTTGACCTCGTGTTTGTCGATGAGTTCGAGCGCATCTGCGAGAACGAAGGCATCCGTTCTGATGAGGACGGGCAGCGCTTTCTCAAGGGCAGGTTTGAGGGTCTCAAGAGGGCGCGCTTCTAGCGGACGCCAGTGGCCGCTGAGTTGGTCGGCAGGGAAAGGTTTTTCCCAGTTGCCGATCAGGCGCATGGCTTCCTCGCGGACTTCGATGGGCAGGGACTTGTTCGCAGCGACCGCAAGAATGCGGGCAGCGTTCTCCACCGTGCCGACGCGGTAGGCGTTGTGTATCAGGCGGCGAAGCATGAAGGGCGTCCACTTGCGTTTCCCCCAATCATCCAGCAGCGCGGCGGCCAGCGGGCGCATGGTAACCATATCCAGATCGGTGATCGCGCGGATCGCCTCGTCCTGAACCTTGGGATCGGGATCGTTGATGAAACGAGCGACCTCCTCGCTTTTAAGGCGGCGCAGGGCGACGACGGCAGCAAGTCGCAACGAGGGCGACGGATCCGCGGCCAGCGGACTAATCTGACGAGGGTTGCTGACCATTTGCTCCAGAGCGTAGATCCCGGCGTGGCGCAGGTAGAGGTCGCGGTTGTTGTTTTTCTTTATGAAATCGAGAACGGCGGAATATTGACCGATCGCTTTCATCTTGCCGATCGCGATTCCAGCGGCGAAGCGGACGCGGGACGAATCATCGGAGAGCAAGGCGCCCAGCGGGAGCGAGTCGCCCGCCAGCGGTCCGCCTGCAACAGAGCGCAGAGCTTGGACGCGGATCTCGGGATCTGGATCCTTCAAGAGCGCGGCGATGATGTGGGCCGCCTCCTCGCGGAGACCTTTTTTCGGAAGCACGGCGAATTGACCGTCCGGTGTGGGTGCGGAGCCGCGGCGTGCCACGATGCCCAGTCCCCAGATACCGTGGATCCGCTCGATCTGGTTTTCGGATTCCGTGGCTTTTTTGAAAACGGTGATGGCATCGGGTTTGCGGGTCAGTGCGATCTGGGCGCGGAGGCGCACGCGGGAATCGGCATGCGCGAGGAGCTTGGCGAGTTCGGCGGACCCTCGTTCGGCGAAGCCCGCGGCAATGAGTTTTGCGGCGTCCTTTACCACGTTGGGCAGATACATCTTTTCGCCTGCATCGAGTGCGAGCAGCCGTCCATTATCATGAGATTGCCAACCGGTTACGAAGTCTGTGATGAACACGCGGCCATCGAAGGAATACTCGACATCGGTGGCGGCGACGCCCCAAGTGAATTGGCGGGCATCCGCCATTTTCATCCCCGCGCCATCCTTTTCCATTTTAAAAGACCAGATACCGGAGTTTGCCGCGCCGCCCTTGTAATCGCAGATGAGGAAACGACCTGTTTCGCTTTCTAGGAAGCCGGCACCCGGGTGGTAAGTGAGGCCGGAAGGGCCGGAGCTAAGGTGGGCGGCGGGCGGCAGGATGTAGGCGGGCTGCTCATCATTACGCAGTTCCCACATTTTCTCGTCCATCCAGCGGCTCGGCGGGCGTTTCTCAAGGCCGATGCTGCGGTGGAAGGTGTGCATGGTCTGATGCTCCATCTGCCAACCGCTATCGCCGCCTTCAACGAGATAAACGATGCGAGCCTTGTCGCCTTGGTCGGAGTTGTTATCCACGCTGAAAGCATCGCCGAACTCATCGAACGAAATCTCCTTCGGATTGCGCAGGCCGGTGTGGAAAACCTCGAAGCCCGTTCCATCCGGCTCGAACCGGAACGCAGCGCCCTCGTTCGGGTATTTGTATTCCTTTCCTTCCTTGGAGATCAGAGAAAAGCCACGGTCACCGATCGTCCCGTAGATACGGCCGTCTGGACCGAGGGTGAAGCCATTGAGATCATGGCCTGAAAGGGAAATCCTCACGCCTAAGCCCTCCTCGACGACTTTTTTCTCATCGGCGACACCGTCGTTGTCCGTGTCACGCAGCTTGTAGATTTTCGGGATACAGGCGAAATAGAGTGAACCATCGTAGTGAAAAACCCCCGCAGCTGTGCCGTCGAGGACATCGTTGTAGCCGTCGGAAAAGACAGTTGCCTTGTCAATCGATCCGTCTCCGTCGCTATCGGAAAAGCGGCGTATCATCTCACTCTTGGAAGTCATGTGCTCCATGGAAACCTTCCCTTTCCATTTCTCATGGAGCTTGCGCCGATCATCGACCGTCTGCGCCGCGAGGTCGTCCAGATACCAGAAGAGGTTGTTGCGGTCGTCCTCGATGCCGAAGCGGAAACGATGTGTCTCCGAGACATAGATGTTGCCTTGTTCGTCGAAAGTAAGAGCCGTGGGAGACTGGATGCCCAGTCCCTCGTAATCCGCCTCCACCTTCAGTGTGCTGCCTTCCGGAATCGTCGCGCCGGGCAATGCTTTGGTGGCAACTAGGCCCGAGACATGGGGTTTGCCGCCTTTCGTGGAGGAGGGAAATTTTTCGTTGGCGTAGCCGGTGAATAGGATGTGATCGACTGCGATGACACCCCATTTTCCCGTTTCTCCGTCAACCGCTCTCAGACGTGCCTTACTTCCCTTGAGTTTTTTGACATCGAAGACGGCTGGCTCGAAGAGCAAACTATTTTTTCCCGTAGCCTCCATGGCGGTTTTGCCATCGACGACAAGTTGGAGGGCGGTTTTTCCCGCATTGTCACCCCCGGCGATGAGGAAAGCGATGTAATCTTCCTCGATGGTGAACTCCGGTGAGACTAGGGTGCCGACCGCTTCGTCGCCGCCATGAGCAGAGAGAGCGAAGGCCTCGTTCGCATGGGCAGCGGGCCCGTCCTGCATTCCATCGAGTTGGCCATGCACGGGCGAGAGCCCGAAGGCGGAGCCGGTGGTTTGCCATTCGCCGAAGCCATCGCCCTCGAAGGATTCGAAGGTGGCAGCAGGCGCGGTGAGGGTTCCAGCCAACAACAAGGCAGCTAGGATTGTGGGGCGTGGATGTTTCATTGATTAAGGAAAAAATCTCAAACGATTTGACAGACTTGCTAATCTGTAAACTCGCTTCAGCGCCCTGCCAAACGGAAAAGGGCTAGAGATCGGGAAACACAAGACGAAGCTTATTTCGGAATCGTGAGCAGCTGTCCGGGACGGATGAGGTCGCCCGAAATTCCATTGGCGCGGCGCAGGGAACTAAGTCCGACGCCGTGCCTAGAGGCGATGCGGCTCAGGCTGTCGCCCTTTTTCACGGTGTATCTCACCGGCTTGGGCTTGAGTTTCGCGACCACCGGCTTGGGCTTCGGTTTGGGTGCGGAAACGATCGGTGAGGCGCGTCGCTCGACGGCGGCGATCTGGGGAGCTGCGGGATCCCGTCGCTCGTAAGTAGGCCTTGGCCGACTCGATGGACTCGATGGGGTTGACGGCCGATACCATTTTTCTGGGCTGTCCGCCCATTCCTCGACGTAGTTGCCGCGGCTGTCGAACGGACCGGTGACGGCTCCCGCGGAGGGGGCGGGCCCTGTGCCGCAATGCGTCAAAAACGGGATCGAAACGAATGGCAGCGTAATCCAGGCTCGAAATGTCATCACCACGATGATGCATGGATTCATACGGGTATGCAAAGGAATGTTGGCATTCAGGGAAAATTTCATGGCATGCGGCGCATGGCAGGCTAGGGGTAGTCATGTTTGCAATCGTGTTAGGGTCGGGGTTGGGCGTTTTGGCAGATGAGGTGGAGGTCACGCGCGAGGTCGGCTTTGCGGAGGCCGGACTCGCCGTTTCCACCGTGCCCGGACATGCGGGGAAATTCCTTTTTGGGAAAGTCGGCGGCACGGATGTCGTCCTTATGAAAGGTCGCGTGCATCTTTACGAAGGGCATGACGCGGAGTCGGTAACGGCCGGGGTGCGCTGGATGGCGGAGCAAGGCGCAAACTCGCTCGTCCTTACAAACGCCGCTGGCAGCGTGAACCGGGATTTCGCTCCCGGCGGGTGGATGATGCTTACCGACCACCTCAATCTCACCGGCACAAGCCCGCTTTCGGGAGCGCAGTTCATCGACATGAGCGTGGCTTATGACGCGGCTTGGAGGAAGGATTTCAGGAAGGCGGCGGTGGCTCGTGGCATGAAACTCAACGAGGGGGTCTATGCCGGTTTGCGCGGCCCGCAGTATGAGACTCCTGCGGAAATTCGGATGCTGCGGGCCATCGGCGCAGATGCCGTTGGCATGAGCACCGTTCTGGAAACCATACAAGCACGGGCTCTCGGGCTGCGTGTCGTCGGCTTTTCCTGCCTCACCAATTGGGCGGCTGGGATGCAGGAAAACCTCAACCATGAGGAAGTCCTAGAAACCGGCAGAGGCGCCGCACACGCGATGGCCGGATTACTCAAGGAAGTTATCGCGGCGAATCCAAGAGGCACCTGAACTATCCTCTGGCGCTTCGAGAATTTTTGTGATAAGCGTAAAGAACTATGAAAACCCTCATTGTATTTACGACCTTAGCCATTTCCGGCCACATAGCACTCGCGCAAACCGCCGCCGAAAAGGCTGACATTTATTTCCGGAAAGGACTCGCCGCAGAGAAAGCGGGAGACCCTGCCACCGCGAGCGCGGCCTACAACGCCGCCCTCCAAGTGTTCCCTAGACATGTTAATGCCCGCTACCGTGCCGGACAAGTCAGGATCGAGGCAGACGCCATGAAGTCCTCTGCGACCGCGGCGAAAATCGGTGGCGTGAATATCCCGGTGTATCGCATCGAGAAGGCGAGCGTTTCCGAGGCCATCGCTGCGTTAGGGATTGCCATCGAGAAAGCCAGCGATGAGAAAATCACGCCTAATTTCATCATTCAAGATCCTAAGGGCAAGCTCGCTGACACCGAAATCTCCATGCAATTGAAGAACGTTCCTGCGAAAGTGATCCTCGACTACATTCATAGCCAAGCGAACACGCAGGCGCGCTTCGACGAGCACGCGGTGGTCATCATTGCCAGATGAATCGGCAAAAGCCGATCATTTCGCTTTCACGGTCATGACGCCTTGCATGATCGCGAAGTGTCCGGGAAAACTGCAGATAAAGGGATAATCCCCCGCTGCCGGTGCGGTGAAACTAATTTCGTCGGACTCACCACCACCCAGCATTTTAGTGTGCGCCACTATTTCTTTTTTCGATTCTCCGTCCTGCGGGATGTATCCCGTATCCTTGGCTGGCCCGCACTTGGCGGCAAATGCTGGCACAGCTGTGCCGGATTTCAGGATCACTACGTTGTGTCCCATGGCGGTGGCCGGGATCTGACCGATGTGTTTGAAAGAGAGAACCACTTTCTGGCCTTCAGTCACTTCGAAGGCCTTGATATTATACTGCATTTGATTGTTGCCGGTGATCTCGATTTTCGCGTCTTGGGCGGATGCGTTTGAGGCGAAAGTGGCAAGTAGTAGCGTGAGAATCTGTTTCTTCATGTTCGTAGGGATACGCTATAATATGGGCTGCTTTTCAATGAATCACAACCTCTTCGGATGAAATTTTCGGGTGCGGAGGGATTTCTGCTCGCAAACCATCGCATGCGCAGATAGAGTAACGCTAGACGGAAAGCAGATGTTCTCGTATTTGGCATGCCATTTGCTTATCCTATCTTACCAACGCCGCAAATATGAAAAAAATCGAAGCCATTATCAAACCATTCAAGCTTGAAGAAGTGAAAGAAGCCCTCGCAGATGTCGGAGTCCAAGGCATGACCGTGACCGAAGTGAAGGGTTTCGGCCGTCAGAAAGGACATACCGAGATCTACCGCGGTTCCGAATACACCGTAGATTTCCTCCCGAAAGTGAAGATCGAGATCGTCGTCGATGACGCACAGGCCGAAGGCGTAGCCCAATCTATCGTTAAAAGCGCGAACACCGGCAAGATCGGTGATGGCAAAGTCTTCATCTCAGCGATCGAGGATGCCATCCGCATTCGAACCGGAGAAACTGGTTCATCTGCTGTGGCTGTCAACTAATCCCTGTTCAGCCATTCACCCTCCCCTTCGGAAGTTCTGAACGCCATCTGCGATGCCACGCGCAATCGCGTCCCGAAACCAAGCTGTTTTCATACGACTGCGCTCGTTGGAGTTACTCACAAACCCTCCCTCAACCAAGATTGATGGAATGTTCGTGTTTCGAATCACGTAGTAGCGGGCGTATTTGACACCGCGATCCACCACTTTCACCCGGCTCATCACGCCGCGATGTACATCCTTCGCGAGCTGATGGCTTTGCTTACTGTGATAAAAGGTTTCGATACCACTCACATGCTGCTTCCAAGTGTAGTTGTAGTGGATGCTGATGAAAATTGCGCTCCTGTATCTGTTCGCCATCGTCATCCGGGCTGGGAGCGATACGAAGTAATCGCTGCGCCGCGAAAGCACCGTGTTGTATCCCATTTTCTTGAGATGCGACTCAAGACGGATCGACGTGTCCAGCGCCAGATGCTTCTCGTAAACGCGCCCCCATTGCCCTCCTTTGTCATGACCGCCATGGCCAGGATCGATGATTACTGTCCGGAAACTGTAGGCGTTGGCCGCTGCGGAAAAACCAAGGCAAAGCAGCAGGTTTAGCATCAAATTTTTCATGATTTTATTAAGCTGAAAGCTTTATCAACATATCTTGACAAACTCCCAAAAATTGTAAAGCGAAATCGTCCAATTTGTTAGATTTCGGAGTATGGTGACTATTCCAGTTGAATTTCAGGGCGATCAGTGGCTTTACGTATCTTGGACCTCTCCGCTGCCGCAGCCTTCTGATCATAGAGAATGCTGTTCATCACCCGAACGGAGCCATCACCGTAGGCCATTAGAATGGGCTCCCCTTGCGCGGCGCGCTGGTGGATGTCCCTCCCGACCAGTTTTCCGTCGGCACTGACCTGGCAATGCACCCACATGGAAGGGGTTCCTAGATACATCACATGCATGCGCTGTTTCCCATCTAGAGTGACCATGGGCTTCCTGAGCATCAACGCGTCGCCCAGCGAAAAAGTGGAGATCGATGTACCGGTGCGACCGTCCACCACCTGGGCGTAAAGCTGGGTTTTCTGGCCGTCGGAAAAAGTCATGAGCTTAAGTTCCCGGGTGTGGCTGGCGCTGCCTTTGCCAACACCGATTTTCTGAGACCAATACAATCTTCCCGGATTCAGGTTAAAGAGCATGCGGTTGGTTGAAGCACCTTGGACGGTTCCATTGGGATCCCTGACGACCGCCGAAGCAGCGAAATTTCCTTGGCTGTCGAGGTGGAAGAACTCTGTAAGATCGACTCGTTTTGCGAGAGACTCACCGGCTTTGATTTTCATGGCGCCGAATACGTTGAGTTTGCGCGTGGGCACCGGATTGCCCTTGCTGTTGGTGACCACGAACGACAGCCAGGGCAGCGCGCGGGTGGAGGCGAGGGTCAATTCCCGCCCGCTGTGATTGGTGACAATGATTTCCGCGATCACCGACTCACCCGCTATATAGGTTTTCTTGTTCATGCTCAGCGATGTGGCGAGCTGCGCCCGCAATTCCGACATCGGGGCGAGGAAAATCGCGAGTAGCAAAAGGAATCGTGTCATGTAACCCAAGCCTAGCGTCACCGGACGGCCAGTCAATCTAACGAAACGGTATTTCCGCGCGCCGCTCGCAAAATCATTTTTCCCGATCCCGCCCGCCGAGCGGACGAACCCAGATGTTGCGGAATTCCACGGGGTCGCCGTGGAACTGCAGGCGCAGCGGGCCGGTCTCCGGATGTTTGGCGGGATACGCAGCGAGGTTCTTGTGGGTGGTGGTGCCTAGGAAGGACTCGCCGTTCTGAACAACCACGCCGTTGTGGATCACCGTCACCTTGGCCGGTGTGATCACTTTTTCCCCTTCGTAAACGGGCGGCGTGAAGGTGATGTCATAGCTGTTCCATTCGCCTTGGGGAGAGGTGGCGTTCACAAGCGGCGGCAGCTGGCCGTAAAGGGCGGTGGCCTGACCATCAGGGTAAGTCGGGTTCGTGTGGCTCTGGAGAACCTGAATCTCATAGCGTCCCATCACGAAAATTCCGCTATTCCCCCCGCCTTGTCCGCTCACTTTCCTGCCGGCCGGAAGCCTCCATTCGAAATGGATTTGGACGGCTCCGAATTCGTTTTTTGTGCGGATATCGGTGCCCTTGGCGACCATAACTCCATCCCGCACCTCCCATGGGGATGCCTCGCCGTTGACCGCAATCCAAGCGTCGGTATTGCTTCCGTCGAAAAGAACGACCGCATCGGAAGGCGGTTTCACCACGACAGCTCCCCCGCTCTCGATCACTCTAGGCTGAGGTCGCTCACCATCGTGAACGTGAAATTCCGTCCCAGGGATGATGGGAGTGTCCTGATGTCCGGCTACCTGCGCTGAAAGACTTCCGGCTCCGAACATTGATCCGCCCGCGATGAGAATAAACCATGTTTTCATGTGCGGATAGAAACGCTTTTGAATCTTGGGTCTTTCAAGACATTTCGCGTAGGTGCGCCGAATGCAGGTTGCCGCTGCGCCCGATCCATGGATATTCTCGCCAGCCATGGCCGCCTTCACCGCCACCTCACCGAACAACAGCCAGTTTCCCTTCGAACTTGTCCGGCCTGATCTGGAGAAAGTCGAGATCGCGATCCGGGGGCAGGTGCGGGATTTCGATTCCGCTGTGGAGCCCTACATCGCCTACATTTGCAATACTTCCGGGAAAAGGATACGCCCTGCGCTGGCCATCCTCATCGGCGGTGCGGCGGGCGGTGTGAACGAAGACCACCGCAAGATCGGCGTGATCCTAGAGCTGATCCACATGGCCACGCTCGTCCATGACGACATCATCGACGGCGCGACCGCCCGCCGCTCGATGCCGACGGCAAACGCGAAATGGGGCAATGCCCTCGCCGTGCTGTTAGGCGACGCGCTTTTCTCCCACGCCCTCACGCTCGCCACCGATTTCAACTCCATCGACATCTGCCGCAAGGTGGGCAACGCCGCCCGCGAGGTTTGCCAGGGGGAAATCCTGCAAACGCAGCGCCGCTTTGACCTTACGCTTTCGAAAGAAGATTATTTCCGCGTG
Source organism: Prosthecobacter debontii (assembly GCA_945869855.1). Lineage (GTDB taxonomy): Bacteria > Verrucomicrobiota > Verrucomicrobiia > Verrucomicrobiales > Akkermansiaceae > Luteolibacter. The sequence goes on along the minus strand of CAMBQC010000017.1, from coordinate 6,798 downwards.
ATCGAGATGAAGACCGGGGCGCTCTTCGCCGCCGCTACGGGACTGGCGGCCGCCGTTTCAGGACTCAGCGAAAGCGAGCAAGCATCCCTGGCAGCCTACGGGATGAAGCTCGGCACTGCTTACCAAATCTACGATGATTGCCTTGATCTCGTCGGCTTGGAAGAGGTCGTCGGCAAAACGCTCGGGACGGATCTCGCCAAGGGCAAGCTCACCCTGCCTATCCTCAACCTTTTGGAATCCGCTTCGGAAAGCCAGCGCGAGCTGATCAACAAGCGCATCCTTGAGCAGGAGGAAATCGATCTTCCCCAACTCGTCGGAACCGCCGCATACGAAAACGCGCTGGAAAGCTCGGTGGGCACCGCGTTGGATCTCCTCGAAGGCTGCCGCGCGGATCTCGGCGTGCTCCCTGCGTCCGAATACAAGGATGCACTCGTGCAGATCACCCGTTTCCTGGAGACGCTGCTCAGAAAATGCCGCAACTGATCAGGCGGATTTCAGCGTGTCCTTTTTCTCGTGATGGAGGAAATGATCCCAGCTCTCGTCGCCCAGGCCGTTTTCCTGCAAACCATAAAGCGGGCGCCAGCGCGGCGCGAAGGGCTTCGCAGTGGGATGCATGTTTGCCTCCTGTGGAAGCATGTTCGCTTTCCGTGTATTGCACCTCACGCATGAGGTCACGATGTTCTCCCACGTCGTCTTCCCGCCCTTGTCGCGCGGGATCACATGGTCGAGGTTCAGTTTCAGTTCGGGCAAAACCTTCTCGCAATACTGGCAGGTGAACTTGTCGCGGAGGAAAACATTACGTCGCGTGAACTTCACCTCCAAGCGGGGAAGGCGGTCGTAGATCGCCAGCACGATGATCTTCGGCACTCCTAAGGCGACACGAACGCTATGGATCATTTCCAAACCAGACATACGGCTCGAATAGCCGATCCATGAGCCGAGATCGTGGGTCGTGAACCGCTGCTCGCCCTCCACCTGCACGACCTGCGCATGACCGAGGCAGAGAAGATGCACCGCCCGCCGAGCCGAGCAGGTGTGAACCGGCTGCCAATAGCGGTTTAAAACAAGCACGGGCATGTCAAGAGGAACGCTCATATCCTTTCCCAGCAAAACGTTGGCAAACTAGCAAACCTCCGCGCCCCGGCAACCGAAAAGGACGATATCGTTCCCCAAAGCAATCTGGGAGCCGCAATATCTGGTTCGCGACGTAATGAACTTGACCGCTGATTCCCGCCGTTTTTCACGGTTATTTAGCTCGAACTCCAAAGTTGGTTGATTTTTGCCTAAGCTGCGCGCGGTTTTGCCGCTGATGTCCCGTCTGTCACCCCCGTCTCCTAGCGGCTCTGGCGGCAACTTCGGCGAAGTTGCTCCAGGCCATTGCAAAATGTTGTCGATAAGCGGCTTATGCTTGTCCAGACCACCCCAACTTTTGGCGATATAAAGCACGGAGGTGCGGCTGCGGTTGCCTAAAACCGCTCCACCGATGAAGGCGGCGGCCCGCAGCGTGGCAGGCCGATTGAAGCCCGCTTTGCCGCGCTGCTCCGGAGAGCTGGCGTGTTGGTAAAGGCTCAGCAGATCGTAGGTGAGGCACACGCTCAGGAACGCGCTTTCGGTGGCGTAGAAGTCCTTCATGCAGAAGCCGTCTGCCTGGAGATCGTTTTTAAGTTTCTCGATGTGTTGCTCACAGCAGGCGCGCTGGTTGTAGTCGCGCCAGAGGTCGGCTCCATCGCCTTGGCGATTGGTGACAAAGACCCGGAAGGTGCAGCCATCCAGCCGGACTGGCCGACCGGGGAACACGGGCTTACAAGAATTTTGCATCGTTTGGTGTAGGGGTGTGAGTTGTAGTTATTCGACACAACCCTTCTATCAAATGACCCGTAGCCAAACGATGCCCTATCTAACTTCGGATTTCGGGATAACCGGTCTACGAAACGGATGCCGCCTCTGCACACTTCAAACCATCCAACGCCGCGGAGACGATGCCGCCCGCGTAGCCCGCCCCCTCACCGCAGGGGAAAAGGCCTACGATCTCCGGATGCTGGAGGCTTTCGGCGTCGCGGGGGATGCGGAGGGGCGATGAGGTGCGGGTCTCGAAGCCAAGCAGCAAGGCCTCGCGAGAAGCGTAGCCGCGGATCTGGCTGTCGAAGAGACGCAGGCCTTCGCGGATGCGCGAGGTCACGGGTTTCGGCAGCAGCTCGTGCAAAGGAGCGGCGTAAAGGCCGGGGAAGTACGAGGTTTCTGGTAGATCGGCGGAAATTTTTCCGGAAAGGTAATCGGCGGCACGTTGCGCGGGCGCGACCTGGCCGAGGGCGGCGTTGCCACCCGCGCTTTTTGCGCTGCGCTCAATGGTTTCCTGAAAGGCGATGCCCGCCATGATGCCGTGCTGCGGAACGAGATGCGCGATGTCCTCCGGCTCGATGGTTGTAACGAGGCCGGAATTCGCGAACGGGGAGTCACGTCGCGAGAGCGACATGCCGTTGACGACGACTTGCTCATTCGCCGTCGCAGCTGGGACAACCCAACCACCGGGGCACATGCAGAAGGAATGCACACCGCGGTCGTCGATTTTTGTCGCAAGACGATACCGCGCGGCGGGCAGCAGATCGGGGCGCGGCTGGCCTGCCGGGATGTGGTATTGCTGGCGGTCGATGAAAGGCTGAGTGTGCTCGATACGAAAGCCAATCGCGAAGGGCTTGTGTTCCATCAGGATACCTTTTTCCGCAAGCAGCTCGTAGATGTCCCGCGCCGAGTGGCCGGTGGCGAGGAGGGTGGCATCGGCGAGAAACTCGCGGCCGTCGGTCGTAGTGACGCCAAGGATACGGCCGTCCGAGATCAGGAGATCGTTCACTTTCGCCTGGAAATGCACCTCGCCGCCGTGGCTGATGATGGAGGCGCGGATTGCCTTGACCACGTTCGGCAACAGGTTCGATCCAATGTGCGGATGGGCGTCTGTTAGAATTTTTTCCGGTGCGCCATGAGCAACGAGCACTCTGTAAACCTCCGCTACCGGCCCGCGTTTCGTGGCGCGGGTGTAGAGTTTCCCGTCGGAAAAAGTGCCTGCGCCGCCCTCGCCGAAGCAGTAGTTCGAGTCCTCGATCACGCGCCCCTCTCGGAGGATGGGGGCGAGATCGAAGCGCCGCGCCGAGGCGTCTTTCCCACGTTCCAGGATGATCGGTTTCGCGCCCAGCTCCAGGCAACGCAGCGCCGCGAACAGCCCCGCCGGCCCGGCGCCTACGATCAGCACCCGCTTCGCATCATTCGCAAGCGCCGGAGCCGACCACACGGGCGCGGCCTCCTCGGGTAGCTCCTCATCCACCGCCACCTCCACCCGGAGCTGCACCTTCACCTGCCGCTGCCGGGCATCAATGGAATGTTTCCGCAAACGCAAACCCCGCACCCGATCCGGCGACACCCCGAGCGTCCGCGCTGCCGCATTCCGCCGGGCTTCCGCATCTTCGGAAACCTCCAGCGGCAGGACGATATCGACGGTGTGGAGCATCTTCGAATCAGTCTAGTTCAGACTTAGCGTCCCGACAAAGCGGGAAACTTCGTGAAATGCCAATTCACGTCTTCCCGAACACCGCCGCATACTCCGCGTCATTCAGCAGGTGTGCCGCCAATTCGAGAGGCAGACCCGCCTTTGCAATGTCCTTCGCCGCATGCAAACGGCTGTACTCCGTTCTCTTGAACTCAACCACGCGCTCGGCGGGCTTCCACAGCGCCCAGCAAGCACGCAGGTCATCCGGCGTGCGCGGCTTTCCGCAGGAACCGACCGTCACCGCGCAGGCCAGGCCTTCCGGAATGCGGACGGTCGTTTCGTTGATCCATTCAAGCTGGGTGTCGTCCTCGGAGAAAACCCCGGGTCGGTGGGTGTGACCGAAGAAAGCGACCTTGTATTTCTCCTCTGCCAGAATCGCCAGCGTGTCCGCCGCGCTTTCGGCATCCTCGATGTAATTGAATATCTCCGGATCATCCAAGCTGCCGTGCGCCACGTAAGCTCCCTGGATGATACCGCCGTAGGGGAGCTTCGCCAGCCAGTCGGCATCCTCCTCGGGCAAGGTGTCCGCCGCATGGATCAGCCCGGCGAGGTAGCCGTCCTTTTTCCTCCGTGGATCATCGCGCCCGTAGCGGCCATCACGATACATGGCCATATCGTGATCATGGTTTCCCATCACGCAGCGGCCGCCGAGGTTTCTCACGAGACGCACACACTCCGCCGGGGATGCGCCGTAGCCGACGATGTCGCCGAGAAACACGATCTCGGTGGCTCCGCTTTCCTGCACATCGCGCAGGACGTTCTCGAAGGCGGGGAGGTTGGCGTGGATGTCAGTGATGAGGGCGATGCTTTCCATGGGGGCGGGTGTATACACGGAAAGGGAACGCTTGTCCAGATGCCCCGGGCTCGTTGTGTCATAGCGCGCCTGTCACCGCAGGGAACGGACTATGACACAACGCTTCCGGGGGTGATTGATTTCACCATCCATCCGTGTATCATCGCCGTTCGATCCGCATGTCTCCACCCACCCACATCATCGGCAGGCTCGCCCTCCGCGTCCCCCGTGGCAAACCCGCCCACCACCTTTGGAACAACAACGGCACCTGGTGGGTTCACTACAGCATCCGCCATCCCGAAGGCGGCACCAGGCGCTACCGCGAATCCCTCAAAACCCCCGATTTCGAAACCGCCTGCCGGAAGCGCGACAATTTCCTCCGCGCCCTCATCCGTGCCGACGGATCCGGCGGCATCCCGCTTTGATTTCGCAATCCCTCAAACCGTGGCTGGGACTTGGAGTCCCAGTCCGTCGCGGGGACTTGTAGTCCCCGCATCCGATCACTTACCCATCCATGCGCCCCCTCAAATTCCTCGCCGACCTCCCTTGGTGGACAGGCCTGCCCATCTATCTCGTCGGCACGGCCGCCGTCCTGCTTTTCTACCCGCTCGGCATCATCATCGCGCTCTTCGGCGCATGGACGTTCTACAAGCTGATGGAGCCCTCCGATTGGAAGGAACCCGGCTTCGTCATCATCGGCCTACCCCTGTTCTTCCTCGCCATGCTCATCCCCGCGAGGTTCTCCCTGGAGACCCCCGGCCTCGATCTCCTCAACCACCTCAGCACCACCGCCACCTACGGCATCCGCTCCGCCCTTGGCCTCGCAACCGCCTTCATCGCCTTCCGCAGCTTCCGATAAAAATCCCATCCCTCCCCGAATGCCCTCATCCCCCTTTCATCCATTCCGTAAAAACCCGCCTACCCCCGTCTTACCCTCGTGGTTGATCAAAGAACTGGATCACCCGAAGCTCCCCGAAGTCCGATACGGCCAATTCCACTCGGAATACATCCAGCCCTTCATCGCTGCCAGCAGCCTGAGCCTCGATGAAATCTGCCAGCGCATGCAGCGCCCCGAAGGCAAAACCCCGATCACGCCCGAACTCCTCGAAAAAACCCTCATCAACGACTCCCCGGAAACATGGATCCTTTGCCGCTTGTTCAAAGCACTCGACGTTCCGTGGGAAGGTTACCGCATTTATGAGGAAGAACAATCCGCCCTCCGCGATAAAGCCCTCGAAACCAAATGGAGCGCGCAGGATCTGCTCAACCGTTACCGCCGCCAAGGCCCCTGCCTCCACGCTTTGCAAACTCCCGAGTCATGGTTCGCCACCGCCGGATTCGCCGATCCCTACCACCTTACCCGGCAGGTCAGGACGGGCGGAAAAAATGAATTCCATCCCCCCACCGCCGAGGAAATGGCCGCAGTCATCGCCACCCAGCCCGAAACCTGCGCCCACCCCCACGCCCAGGATCTCCACATCATCGGCGGCTACCTCTACCACCGCCTCCCCGACGAACTCCATGTTTATGACGCCCAAGGCCGCATCATCGCCTTCGGCGGCATCACCCTCACACTACCCCGTCACTTCATGCTGACCAAGCCCCGCCGCGTCCACGTCAGTATTCCAAAAATCCAGCGACCGCCCATCCCCACCCGTAAAACCAAATCCCGGCGACCATCATAACCCCAGCGTGAACGCACCTTTACCCAGCCCCCAATGCCTCCCATCGATAAATCCCTCCACCGCCTCAAACTTCTCCTCGAAGCCTGCGCCCGCCGCGATCCCCGTTACCAGTCCGCATCCAACCATGCCTCCCGCAACGCCGGTTCTACTCCCGGCGACTTCGCAAAGCTCCTCGATTTCTCCGAGTGCTCCGACGCGGATCTCTTCCAGGAAACCCGCCATCACCTCAACTCCATGCTCGTCAATTGTGTCACCGGCACCGGCCACAAGCCCGATCTCCATAAGAATCTGCAAATGATCGAAAGTGCCATCCCCGTTCCCAAATCCAAGCCCCGACCCTGACTTCAGAGAACCAAACACCCTCGTTAACAGCACCCCCATGAGACAAGGATTACGCAAACCTGTGAAAACATGCCCATTTCAAATCGGCACACGCATCCGCCCGAATGGCATGTTCGAGCATCACGATTACGAGGAAGGTCGCACCTACCTCGTTGCCGATATTGATCACGTCGGCTTCACTCTCCGCGCCCGCGACGAAACCGGGAAGGTCGGTTCACCGATTCGCTGGGCCGATTGCGCCATCATCAAGGACATCGGCTGGCACTGGCTCAAAGACCAACTCCCTCCCGATGCGCTCGCTTTGCTCTCCGCCTTCGATGGCCTCGAACGACTGAAACTCCGCGACGATGTTACCACCGCGCTCGTTTCCGAAGTCCCCTCACTCAAACAGGTCATCCTCGGGTGCGCCGCAAAACTCGAAGCCAACCCACCCCTCCCAT
>CAMBQC010000016.1 GCA_945869855.1 Prosthecobacter debontii | reverse complement strand
GGCTTCGGGTTTTGGTGGCCACTGGAGCAGGGCTTTCATAGCATCCATGAAGGGAGTCGGACACGGTGTCTCGGGCGCGAGTACACGCAGCCGGGTGGATGTTTCACGGAACTCGATATTCTTGAAACGCCCCAACAGCTCGCCGTCGATCTGCACCGGCACCTCGCGTTCGCAAGACACGGTAATGCCCTCTGATTGGAAATAGGAAGTAGAGTCCGCGAGGTCGATCCCGCCCAATGCAATCCCGTGCAGCGAATCGATTACGAATCGATATCCCGCCTCCTTGAAAACAATCACATCGAGCTTGGAGTCGAGGTTGTCAGCGTTGCGGAAAAGACGGAATTGCCCCCCGTAGAGAGAGCCATTCCCACAGAGAACAGCCACGCCTGATTCGCGGTGTCCCTCCACGGTCACGATTTCTAAGTCGGGTGGCTTCCCCCCGAGCACTTTCACGGCGGCCAACAGATACGAGAGTGGCCCCAGCATTTTTTTACTCTCCCATTTCGTCTCCTCGATGACCTTCGCATCGAAACCCACGCCCGCCATTTGCACGAAGGGAGAGCCGTTCGCGGTGAAGAGATCGACCTCGCGGATCAGGCCTTTTTCGATGACCTCGAGAGCCTTGGGCAAGCTGTTAGGATCGATGCCGAGTTCGCGGGCGAAAACGTTCATCGTCCCGGCGGGCATCACGCCGAGTGCGGTGCGGCTGCCCGCGAGGCCGGAAACCACGGCATTGAGGGTGCCATCGCCGCCCGCCGCGATCACCACCGGCTCGCCCTCATCCGCGAATTTCCGCGCTAGCTCCACAGCCTCCTGTCCGCTGTTTGTAGCGTAGAGCGCGAAACGGTTCGCGTGCTCCATGAGAAACTGCCGCGCCTTCCCGCCTTTTTCGCTGCGAGCGCGGGGATTGAAGATCAGCGGGTATCGCCTTGGGATTGGCATAGCTTGATTCTTCGCTTATCCGCGCGAAATGGGCAACCCGATTCCCTCCAGTGCCTCCAGCACCAATCCCACCGGCAAGCCCATCACGTTATCATATCCACCGGAAATCCCTTCCACGATCAGCTCCCCGCGATCCTGGATGCCATACGCGCCCGCTTTATCGAGCGGACTGGTTAACGCGAGATATTCGGAAATGGTCGTATCATCGAGCTCGCGGAAAACCACATCTGTCACGGCATGAAACGTTCTAAGTTTCCCATCCGCATCCACCACGCACACGCCTGTACAGACCTGATGAGTCCGTCCGGAAAGCCGGCGCAGCATCCCGTGCGCCTCCGCCAAATCCTTGGGTTTGCCCAAAGGATGGCTATCGATAAAGACCAGCGTATCCGCCGCAATCACCACCGCGCCCGGCATGGAAACGGCCGCCGCCTTGAGCCGCGCGTTCTCTTCGCAAAGCCCGGCCATGCCCAGCCCCGCGTCGTCGATTTCCTCGGCAGGCGATGGGATCACCTCGAAGGAAAGCCCCGCTGCCACCAGCAGTTCGCGTCGCCTCGGCGAACCCGATGCAAGGATCACTCTCATCCGGCGAACGCGTTCGATACCACACCTTTCACACCCAGGTCGCGGATGAGGAACAAGCGCCCCGCATGCTCCTCCTCCACAGTCTTGTGGATGCCGGTGGTCACGTAAAGATCGTCAAGCCCCGCACCTCCGAAGGCACAGGACGTCGTTTCCAAGCAAGGCAGATCGATTTTTCGCAGCTCCTTCCCGCTGCGCGGATCAAAGCAGCAGACGCATGCGCCATGGCAAAACGCGACCCACAGGTTGCCGTCCGCGTCGATGGTCATGCCGTCCGGCGAGGACTCATGATGCGCGGTGGAAACGACGCTCCGCTCATTTGTCAGCAGGCCGTCCGCATAATCGAAGGCGAGCACCTCCTTGCGCGGCGTATCGATGTAATAACAGGTTTCCCCGTCCGCCGACCACACGATGCCGTTCGAGTTCGTCACCGGTTCGTAAGCCACGTGGAGAGTGAGATCGGGGTCGAGTCGGTAGAGTTTCGCATCGCCGGCCTTTTTCACGAGGCTGATCGTCCCTGCGAAAAAGCGCCCGTCCGGTGAGCACTTGCCGTCGTTGAAACGGTTGTCGGCCTTGTCCGGTTCGGGATCGGCGATGGCCGCGATGTCGCCGTTTGTTTCATCTAAGAAAAAGATCCCGTCGTCCCCCGCGAACACAAGACCGCCGCCTTCGCGCGGCACCACCGTCCCCACCCGCTGGTCAACATCCCACGAAGTTTCCTCCGCCGTCTGCGGAGAGAAACGATGAATGCGTTGCCCTTCGATATCGACGTAGTAGAGGTAGCCTTGCCACCAAACCGCCCCCTCACCCCACTGCGATTTCACCGTTCCGACAATCTCAATGTTGATCATGCGCCGACGCTAAAAACCAAAGCGACGAGTGGCGATACCAAAAATGGCAACCAGAGATGGAACTGCTTAGTTATCTAGATATCCGGGCACCGTGTGCGGCAAGCTGTTTCACGCTCCTCCAGAGCGGTGATTAGTTCTTCATAGCTGAAACGGAGAGAACGGGAAGATACGGAGAAGGTGGACAAGGGGGGGCTGGACTCCTGGAATTTCAACTCCGTTACCTCCGAATCATCTCCGTATCCTCCGTTTTGAAATGGTTCGCGATGAAATTGGATTTCCATAATTTGAATTCTCCGCTAGCCAAACCCTTCGGCAGTGTTATCAGTTGACAGAAGAATATCCCTACAAAGAATGGCACAACAAATCGACACCTACGCTCGGAACATTTCCGATGAAAAGCAGCATTCCGTGATCGACGGCTCGACGAAAGGCACGGAAAAACGATATTCTGTCCTCTTCAACGATTATGAAGATCCGAACTCCCTCCGCAAACTTGCCGGTTCGATCAAGGATCACACCCTGCACCACCTCGACGAGTATCTAGAGAAAGCGGAAAAAGCTCTGACAGATCGCGGAGCGCATGTCCATTACGCCTCCACAGATGAGGACGCGCGGCAGGCGATTCTTGCCATTCTTCGCGAGCACGGCGTCACGCAACTCACGAAATCGAAGTCGATGGCGGCGGAGGAAATCCACCTAAATCCGTTTCTGATTGAGAACGGCATCGAATGCTTGGAATCCGATCTCGGTGAGTTCATCATCCAGCTTGATGGCGATGAACCTTCGCACATCGTAAAACCCATCATTCACAAGAACCGCCGTGATATCGCGAAAACGTTTCTGCGAGAAGGTGTCGCGACGGATTACAACGATGATCCAGAGACGATCACCCGCCGCGCCCGCGTGCACCTTCGGGGGAAATACATGACCGCAGAGGCGGGCATCACCGGCGCAAATTTCGTCTGCTCCGACACCGGGAGGCTCGTCCTTGTGACCAACGAGGGTAACTCACGTTTCGGCAACGCTCCCAACAATCTGCACATCGCCTTGGTGGGTATTGAAAAAATCATCCCGAAAGAGCGTGACCTTTCCGTATTCCTTAACCTACTCGGGCGCTCCGCCACGGGTCAGCAGCTCACGGTTTACACCGAGTTTATCAACGGCCCGAAATCCGCGAACCAACCCGACGGCCCGGAGCACATGCATGTGGTCTTCATCGACAACGGACGCACCGACGTACTCGCTTCGGATTGCCGGGAAATCCTGCGCTGCATCCGCTGCTCCGCGTGCCAGAACGTATGCCCGGTCTATCGCCAGGCGTCGGGGCACGCCTACCGCTCTACCTATGGCGGTCCGATCGGCGCGGTGCTTTCGCCCATCCTCTTTGGCAGCCGTTTCCCAGAACTCGCTGATCTCCCGAAAGCATCTTCGCTATGCGGCGCGTGCAATGAGGTCTGCCCAGTTGACATCCCCATCTCTGACCTCCTGTTGCGTCTCCGTGACAAGGCGAAACGCGAGGAAATCCCCTCCGAAGGCGCGATCCCGATGTCTCCCTTCGCCACCCTCGCCACCTCCCCTTCCCTGTGGCGCACGGCGATGACCATGTCCAAAGCGATGAATCACCTGCCCATCCAAGTCGCCCCGATCAAGCCGCTCCAAGATTGGCTCGGCCAAAGGACGCTGCCCGATTCTCACGGCGGGGATTTCAGAAAATGGCTGAAAGAGAGGCGGAGATAAATCGGGCTTACCTTTAAACGGAGGATGCGGAGGAGACGGAGAGTACGGAGTTAGAGATATGAAATTGTTTTATGAGGAGCTTACTGGGAAAATCATCTCGGCCGCGATAGCGGTTCACCGCGAATTAAAACCGAGGCTTGATGAGAAGATTTACGAGCGGGCATTGTGTATTGAGCTTGCCGAACAAGGGATTGGATTCGAGCAGCAACCGAGATATGACGTTCTCTACAAAGGTAGATATCTCGGTCATCTAACCCCTGATCTCGTGGTTGAAAATAAGATCATCGTGGATCCAAAATGCGTGGATTCCTTCTCGTTGGCAAACGAAGCCCAGATGCTCGGCTACCTCAACATCACCGGCCTGAGTGTGGCTCTCCTCCTAAATTTCAAAGCATGGCCGCTAGGCAAAAAGCGTATCCTCCATCCAAACATAAAAAACACACAACCCTAGCTCCGTTACTTCCGTGTCCTCAGTTACCTCCGTTTTAAAATCTAGCCCAAATCCCCAAGAAACCATGTCCCGTTCCCAAATTTTCTCCAAAATCCGCGAGACCACCACGAACCTAAAATCCAAGGGTGCCTATCCAGATTACGATACCTCCGTAATGCACTCCGCCGCGAAGCTGGTCGAACCGGATCTATGGAAATGTTTCTCCGCCAACTTCAAAGCAGTGAACGGGCGACCCATGGATTCGGTGGCACAACTCATCGAATTTCTCGACGGCAACAACCAACGCTACGGCTACTGCGATCCCGCGCTTTACGAGTCCATCGGCTCAAAGCTCGTCGCCGCCGGGATCACGGTGGAAACCGAATACCACCGCGACCGCTACGACGATTACCGTTTCGGAATCACCCGCGCCACTGGAGCCATCGCGGAATCCGGCTCGCTAATCATCGATGATTTCCTGACCTCCAGCCGCCTCGCTGCGCTATCGCCTTGGGTGCATGTCGGAGTTCTGAAAAGGGAAGAAATCCTGCGTACTATCCCCGACGCCATCGCCGCGTTTGGCGAGGCTCCCAACATCATCTGGTGCACCGGCCCTTCAAAAACGGCCGACGTGGAGGGCATCCTCATCGAGGGCGTCCACGGCCCCGGTGAGCAAATTGCTTTGCTGCTAGATTAACAGCTGGGTAATCCACGAATGCACAGGAAAGATTACGAATCAGTTGCCTACGGATTGCCTCTTTACTCTTCACAGTGGATATTTCCACTTCGTGAATTTATCCGATTGACGAATCCCGCCTAATCCATTCAGGTGTCTCTGCGTTATTGAGATTGAATCTCAATAGATAGAAGGAAGCAAAATACGATGAAAAATGGAATTCGCAGGATAAAAGGGAACATCGCGTCTCTTGCATTGATGGGCATGATGGTGGGGGGACAAGCGGGCGGGCAGGACGCGCTGGAAACCTTGGCGCCCCTGACAGTGGTGGGCGGAGACGATCAGGTTTTCCAGCTTCCCGGATCGGCGGCGTATGTAAACGCCGAGGAATTCCGCTCGCGTGGCCAAACCAACCTCGCCCGCATCGCCGCCAAAGTGCCTTCCGTTTTCGTGCGGGACGAGGATGGCTACGGAAATTTTCCCAACATCGCACTCCGGGGAGTGGATGGCACGCGCTCGAGCAAAGTCACGCTGATGGAAGACGGGATACTCACCTCCCCTTCTCCCTATTCCGCGCCTGCCGCTTACTACTCACCCAAAGCGAGCCGGATGTCCGCCATTGAGTTTTTGAAAGGTTCCTCCCAGGTGAAATACGGCCCCCACACCACCGGTGGTGCCGTCAATTTCCTTTCCACCCCCATTCCCGCCGACGGCGAAAACAACTTCTTCTCCCGCACCACTTTCGGCACCGACCAAACCTTTTTCAACCAGACGTGGTACGGCGACACCCAGTCCACGGATGCCGGAACATTCGGCTACCTCCTCGAACTCCACGCGATGACCAGCGAAGGCTTCCGTGACATCGACGGCACGTCGAAAGACTCCGGCTTCGATCTCATCGAGCCGATGCTCAAGCTCTTCTACGAGCCGAACACCGACCTCAAGCAACGCTTCGAAGCCAAGGTGGGCTACACCGATTTCGACGCGAACGAATCCTACGGCGGCATCACCGTAACCGACCTGCGCAGCGATCCGAACCGCCGCTACTCCTCCACCCAGTTTGACCATCACACCGCCGAGCATTTCCGAACCTACCTGAAATGGATCGCCGAACCTTCGGATGCGCTCCGCATCGAATCCGCTGTTTACTTCAATTCCTTCGAGCGCAGCTGGGACAAGCTCGACGGCCTGCGCGGTGCCGGGCTCCGCACCAACGTAGCCGAAGCCTTGCTCCATGGCCCCTCGCTCGCCGTTCTCCAGGGCACGGGTGCCGGTGAAATCTTCACCCGCGACGCCTTCCGCGACCACGAATCCTACGGCTGGCAAAACCAAGCCAACTTCCGCTTCGACACCGGCTCCGTATCCCACGATCTCGCCGTCGGACTCCGCCTCCACTACGACCGCGCGGGCGGCACCAACCAGCAGATCTTCTACACCTCGAACGGAACCGGTGGCTTCGGCCCGGCTGCGCCCGGAGCGATCGGATCGGCAGGCCTTCAGGAGGTCTTCGCCACCGCGCTATATCTTGAGGATGAAATCAAGATCGGCGCCCTCACCCTCCGTCCCGGCATCCGCTATGAGCATCTCGATGTCGAGAACACCACGGCGGCGGGCGTGAACACATCCGGCGACGAACAGCTCCTCATGGGCGGCATCGGCGCGACCTATGATTTCGATACAGAAAACTCCCTCTTCGGCGGCATCTATCGCGGGCAATCACCCGCCAATCCCGCCGGATATCTAACAGGCACCGACAGCGAGGAAAGCCTCGGCTTCGAGATCGGCTACCGTCACCGCAAGGACGCGCTCCGCACCGAGCTCGTCGCCTTTTACACCGATTACGACAACCTCATCGCCCCCCAGTTCGATGTCGTCGGCGGCTTGAGCCCTTCGCGCAATGCCGGAGCGGCGGAAGCATGGGGCCTTGAGAGCCTTGTGGAATACGACCTCGGACAAGCGATGGGCGCAAGCTACGGCCTGCCTGTTTACATCAGCGCCACCTACACCCAGACCGAGTTCAAGGACATCAACGGACTCCTCGCCAACACCGCCGGACTCTTCTCCGGTGCCCAGAGCGGCAGCCAGCTTCCCTATCTCCCTGAATGGAAACTCGCAGCAGGCATCTCTTACATCACAGAAAAATGGGGCATCAACCTCGACGCTTCGTTTACCACTTCCACATGGGGCACCGGTTATAATGACGACGTCCGCATCGATAACCTCACAGCACTTCCAGGCAACCCGAGCGCCGTGGACGGAAAAATCGACTCCCTATCGCTCATCGATCTAACAGGCTACTACCAGCTCAACAAAAACCTCAAGTTCGTCGGCGGCATCCAGAACATCTTCGACACCCGGAAGATCGTAAGCCGCGCGCCGCTCGGCCCGCGCGCCAACGCGCCGCGCATGATCTTCGCCGGTGTTGAGGCCACTTTCTGATTCTCGCACCGCGCATCGCTCCCCCATCCCGTCGCATGGCCCGGCTCTCTCCGGACCGTGTGGCGGGATTCCTTTTCCCCAATGAAGCGGTGCGGCTTTTCCGCCAACTGACCGGTTGACAGGCATATCGCTCCTGCTAGCCTCCCGCGCCCGCTCCACGGTGAAAGGAACTATTTTCTTGAATCGAGATATGGCAGCGGAATGCAACTCGAATACACAAACACGATGGCAACCAAAAAAAAGACAGCGGCCAAACCCGCCGCGAAGAAAACCACCGCGAAGGCGGCAAACTCCGCAAAAGCTATAAAATACGTTTACACCTGGGGCGCGGGCAAGGCCGACGGTCACGGGAAAATGAAAGAGCTGCTCGGCGGTAAAGGTGCGAACCTCGCCGAGATGACCCTCATCGGTCTCCCCGTTCCGGCCGGTTTCACGATCACCACCGAGGTCTGCACCTACTACTACGACAACAAGAAGACCTATCCGAAAGTCCTGCGCTCCCAGATGGAAGCGGGCGTGGCCAACATGGAGAAAATCATGGGCTACAAGTTCGGCGACTCGAAAGGTTTCCCCCTCCTCCTCGCCGTCCGTTCCGGCGCGCGCGACTCGATGCCCGGCATGATGGACACCGTCCTCAACCTCGGCCTCAACGACAAGACCGTCGAAGCCCTTTCCAAGGCGACCAACAACGAGCGCTTCGCATGGGACTGCTACCGCCGTTTCATCCAGATGTATGGTGACGTCGTCCTCGGCGTGCAGAAACTACCCAACGAAGACCACGAGCCGTTCGAGCACGTGATCGAATCCTTCAAGCACGCGAAGTATAAGAAAGACATCGTCGATTCGGAACTCACCGCCGAGGACAACAAGGAGCTCGTCGCCCGTTTCAAGAAGCTCGTTCTCGACCGCACCGGCAAAGGCTTCCCGGAAGACCCATGGGAGCAGCTCGAAGGTGCCGCAGGCGCCGTGTTCAGCTCATGGATGAATGACCGCGCGATCGTCTATCGCCGCAAATATGGCATCCCCGCCGCATGGGGCACCGCCGTCAACGTGCAGGCCATGGTGTTCGGAAACACCGGCTCGAACTCCGGTTCCGGCGTCGCCTTCACCCGTAACCCCGCCAACGGAGAAAACGTCCTTTACGGTGAGTTCCTCGTCAACGCGCAGGGCGAAGACGTCGTCGCCGGTGTCCGCACCCCCGATGCCGTCGCAGGCATGGCGCAAGCCCTCCCCGCTGCGTTCAAGGAGCTGATGAAAGTCCGCCGCCTCCTTGAGAACCACTTCAAGGACGTGCAGGACGTCGAGTTCACCATTCAGGATGGAAAACTCTTCATGCTCCAAACCCGCAACGGCAAGCGCACCGCCGCCGCCGCGCTCAAGTTCGCCGCCGACATGGTGAAGGAGAAACTCATCGACTGGCAGACCGCGGTTCTCCGTAACCCCGCCGACCAGCTCGACGCGCTGCTCGCCCCCGTCTTCGACATCGAGCAGACCAAGAAGCAAACCATCATCGCCAAAGGACTCCCCGCCGGCCCAGGTGCCGCTTCCGGAAAAATCTACCTCAACGCGGATCGCGCCGAGGCCGCCCAGCAACGCGGTGAGAAGGTCCTCCTCGTCCGCGTGGAAACCTCGCCGGAAGACCTTCGCGGCATGATCGCTGCGGAAGGCATCCTCACCTCGCGTGGCGGTGTTTCCTCCCACGCCGCCCTCGTCGCCCGCCAGATGGGCAAGGTCTGCGTCTGCGGTGCCTCGGGTGTCGAAGTCGATTACGACAAGAAAACCGTCAGCGCCGGTGGCAAGACCTTCAAGGAAGGCGACTACCTCTCCATCGACGGCACCGCCGGAACCGTTTACGGCGGCGAGCTCGCCACTGAACCTTCCGAGATCATCACCGGACTCATCCATAACAAGAAGTCCTCGCAGGCCACCGAGAAGTTCAAGAACTTCGTCCAGCTCATGGACTGGTGCTCGAAGGCCACGCGCATGGGCGTCCGCACCAACGCCGACAGCCCGGATCAGGTGAAAACCGCCGTCGCGTTCGGCGCGGAAGGCATCGGCCTCACCCGCACCGAGCACATGTTCTTCGAGGGCGACCGCATCGACTCGATGCGTGAGATGATCCTCGCCACCAACGAGAAAGCCCGCAAGGCCGCCCTCAAGAAACTCCTCCCGCACCAGCGCAAGGATTTCTTCGGCATCTTTAAAGCACTCGAAGGTAAGCCCGCCACGATTCGCCTTCTGGATCCACCGCTCCACGAATTCCTCCCACACTCGAAAGAGCAGCAGATGGATCTCGCCCGGAAACTCAACGTCAAGGTCGAGGATATCATGCACCGCGTGCACGACCTCCACGAGTTCAACCCGATGCTCGGCCACCGCGGCTGCCGCCTCGCCATTTCCTACCCGGAAATCGCCGAGATGCAGGCGCAGGCGATCTTCGAGGCCGCCGCGATGTGCGTTTCCAAAGGCATCCCGGTGAAACCCGAGGTGATGGTTCCCCTCGTCGGCTACGCCCGCGAGCTTGAGCTGCAAGTGGAGATCATACACCGCGTCGCAGCCGAAGTGAAAGCCGCGAAGAAAGTCGAGTTCGACTACCTTGTCGGCACGATGATCGAAGTGCCGCGCGGTTGCGTAACCGCCGACGAGATCGCGAAGCACGCTCAGTTCTTCTCCTTCGGCACGAACGACCTCACCCAGACCGCGCTTGGCGTCAGCCGCGACGACATGGGCTCGTTCCTCAACAGCTACCAGGAAAACGACATCTATCCGAAGAACCCCTTCGCCTCGCTCGACACCACCGGCGTCGGCCACTTGATGGAGATCGCTGTTGCCAAAGGCCGCGCCACCAAGCCGGACATCAAGCTCGGCATCTGTGGTGAGCACGGCGGTGATCCGGACTCCGTAACCTTCTGCCACAAGCTCGGTCTCGCCTACGTTTCCTGCTCGCCCTACCGCGTGCCCGTCGCCCGCCTCGCCGCTGCCCAGGCCGCGATCCTCGATGGCTCCTCGCCAAAACCCGCTGCAAAGAAAACCGCGAAGAAGAAAGCGAAGAAGGCCAAGAAGGGCTGAACCAAATCGGGCGCTAAGACGCCTTAGATAAACATCATAAGCCGCCCCCCGCCCATGTGCGAGGGGCGGCTTTTTCGTGGCTCACGCCCAGTCTCTGGACTGCTGTGATTCTTGATTCAGAGCGTTCAATCCGATATCAATGATCAGTTTCAAATTCAGCGGTCTTTACCAAAAAGACACAGAGCCTCGGGTCGTATGGATATGCGCACACCTTTTTTGTAAAACGGTCTAGTGCTTGCACGCCGCACAGAACGCGGGATTTTCCGAGGCACCGGGGAGACTAGGGTTACCCTCAAACTTCGACTGCTTTCCCTTGGGATCAAGGTTCGCAGCGAGATCCTCCGGTGTGACCTTGCTCGTCACGCCCTCGGCGGGAACATCCGCCTTGGCGGTCCAGAGGATGGCGTTGAGGACTGTCTTGCGCTGGTTGTCATCACCCCAGTTCTTGTGGAAATGGCCGCCAGTGAAACCGAAGCCGCGCCCGCCGTCCGGCCGCTCGAAGGCCCAGGCCACCGTTTGCGGCAAACCTTCGGCCACGGCCTTGCGGACATGCGGATTTCCAGAGTGCGGGCCATCGCCGCGGTTCATGGTTTCCTCCGGCGCGGTGGCGGAGAGGACGTGGGTGAGCTTACCCTCCTCTGTGAAGCGCATGTGGAAATACCATTCGTCGAGCATGGCGTAGGGTTGCAAACCGTTGCTGATGGGATGGGCGGGAAAGCTTTTGAAATTCGCCGTCCAGTGCGGGTTCACGCTCCAATCCGTCTCGAAGTAGCCGCCCATCCAGCCGAGCAGTTCCGCTCCACCCTTATCCTTGGGAATTTCCACGCCGTAGTGCACGCAGACCAGACCGCCGCCGCGCTTCATTTCTTTGGCGAGTTGCTGCATGCGGTCGTCTTTAAGTATCAGGTGATTGCCACCGCCGTCACAGTAAATGACAAAGGTATCTGCGACGGCTAGCTGCTCGGGGCTAGGCCATTCTCCGTTCTGAATCACGGTGCTTTCGACAGCCAGCCCGCTTTCATCAAGGCATTTCTTGAGCAGAAGTGATCCCGCATTGTGTTCATGGGCACCGGGACCGTGAGAAGCTTTGCCCGCGAGGAGCAGGATGTTCTTTTTCGCGTCCTCCGCCAGAATGAGGGAGGATAGCGCCAGGGCGACGAGTAGTGTGAGTTTTTTCGGCATGCTCTATATAATCGGTTGGATACACGCAGGAGACGCGTTGTTTGTCAAATAGATGAGAAAATTCCACCAAGCTTGAAGAGAGGTAATGTT
Organism: Prosthecobacter debontii; assembly: GCA_945869855.1. GTDB lineage: Bacteria > Verrucomicrobiota > Verrucomicrobiia > Verrucomicrobiales > Akkermansiaceae > Luteolibacter. The sequence continues at coordinate 15,918 of CAMBQC010000016.1, read as the reverse complement.
CAAACCCGCATTTCCCAATATGAAGCGGCAACATGAGCCAGTAGGCGAATTGGATCCGCCTCCCACACAAAACATCCAACCGCTTCCCCACGGCACGGTGAATCTTATTCCCTCCGATCCGAAACTCTTCTACAAGTTCGCCACTAACCCGCAACACTAGTCCTCCTCTTCGCTCAGATTTCGTGCTTCGTGCGTAAAAAATTTTTCCCATGCACCCAGAACTCCAGACCCTCCTTCAGCAGCGCCTTGAAATCATCGCCGACCACTCGTTCCGGGACCGCGATCCCACCGCCCACCTCACCGCCTTGAAGGAAGTTTCCGAAGCCATCCAGTCCTACGCCGCAGCTCACCACCGCGAGTTCGACACCAAGCTCCGCCACTACCTCACACAGTCCTCCTACCAAAAAGCCCTCGACCACCTCACCCAGCCGATGTGAAGCGCGAAGCCTCTTCCTTGAGATTTGAAATTTGAGATTTGAATTTTAGTGCTCCAGCATCTCCGCCTCCAAAACTTCCGCTGCTTCGGCGCCCTTGAGCTCGATGCGCCGCAGGAGGGCGTGATCCTCATCGGCGACAACGCCCGCGGCAAAACCTCTATCCTTGAGGCGATCTGCGTCCTCGTGCGCCTGCAATCGCCGCGCTGCTCCGGTTTCCACACCCTCACCAAGCTCTCCACCCCCGGCTTCGGCATTGCGGGCGATCCATGGGGGCAGGAGCGGAAAATCAAAAATACCCCCAGCGGTCTGCACCTTTTCGCGGATGGCGAGCCGCGCGCCTCCCGCACCGCCTACCTCGCTGACGGCGGCCTCATCGTCTGGATGGGCAACGAGGATCTCACCCTCATCCGCGGCCCCGGCGAGTCGCGGCGGCACTTCCTCGATTTCCTCGGCGCCCAGCTTGATCCCGCCTACCGCACGGCCTACACCCGCTATCGCCGCGCCCTCCGTGCCAAGAACCTCCTGCTAAAGGAACCCCGCCTGCGCCTCCCCGAACTCATCGCCTACGAGGACATCCTCATCGAGCACGGCACCTTCCTCACCGAAAGCCGCGCCCGCCTCATCGCCGATCTCTCCCCCCTCGCCGCCGCCGCCCAGACGGACATTTCTGGCAAAGACGAAGCCCTCACCCTCACCTACCTCCCCGCCTCCGGTCCCTGCATGAAGGAATCCATCCTCCAAGCCCGCCAGCGCGAAACCGCCGCCCGCCAAGCCGTCGTCGGTCCCCACCGCGACGACGTTTCCATCCGCCTCCACGGAATGACCGCCTCCGACTACGCCAGCGAGGGCCAGCAGCGCACCATCGCCCTAGCGCTGAAGCTCGCCCAGGGCGATCTCCTCCACACCCGCCGGGAGAAAACCCCCATCTACCTTCTCGACGATATTTTCGGCGAGCTCGATCCCGCCCGCCGCAACGCCCTCCTCCACCACCTCCCCCCCCACGCCCAGAAATTCATCACCACCACCTACCTCGGCTGGCGCGACACCTCCCCACAAACCAACCTCCTGCCCGTCCTCCGCGTGTTGGAAAATTTTGTGGAGAGGATTGAGTAAGCCATCTATCGTTTTTATCTTTGCAATAGGTATCTCATCAAAAGCCTTCGAAACCCATCTCACAAATGTCTTTTTCTTTTGATTGGAGCCATTGGTGCTCACGTGCCGGAACTCTCATAACTCATGGACCAGTTTTTGGGGAGCATTCCACGCTGATTTTAAAATTGAATATCGGTTTTCGGGTTTAGGCTTTGGTTACTGAGTAAGCGCCAAGAGCACCGCAATTACCAGAATGCTTATCTGCGGGGATTGCGGGGCGGCTTATGGATTCGCAAAGCACCTTTTACCGAGTTGCAGAGCTGGTAGGACGATAGGATGCCGCAGATGGGTTGGAGGAGTTTGCGCATGGCAGCGGTCAGGTGGGCAGGTCGGGGCAGCGGCCCAAGGCGGGAAGCCCATGTCACGCAAACACATCCCTCACCGCTTTCCCCACACCATCCTTCGTGGCATAGAACGGGCGTCCTTCGATGGAGTATTCCGTTTTCGGGCTGATGCCCATGGCGGTGAAGATGGTGGCGTGGAGATCCTCGATGCTGACGGGATTCTCGTTGACGAGGCAGGGGCGCTCGTCGGCGGTCTTGCCGTAGAGGAAACCCTTTTTCATGCCGCCGCCGAACATGACCACGGAGGAGCCTCCGGTGAAATGCCGGTGCAGGCCGTAGTGCTTCATCTCCTTGATCACATCCGTAGCCGCGCGGGACTGATCCTTCGCGGTGGAGCCGGGCACGCCCTCGATCATCATGTCTCGGCTAAACTCGGTGGCGATGACGACAAGCGTGCGGTCGAGCAATCCGCGCTCCTCCAGATCCTTGATCAGGCGCGCGATGGGACGGTCGATCTCCTTTTTCATCCGCTCGACGGTACTATGGCCGTTCTCGTGGGTGTCCCAGTGGACGAAGGGGATGTATTCCGTGGTGACCTCGACGAAGCGCGCGCCGTTTTCCACAAGACGCCGCGCGAGCAGGCAGCCCTGGCCGAAACGGCCGGTGTTGTATTCGTCGAAGACCTCCTTTTTCTCCAGCGAAAGATCGAAAGCCACGCGTTCCTTAGAGCCGAGAAGACGGTGTGCGTTGTCTATGGAGCGGAGCATGGACTCCTGGTGATAGTCGCTGAGCTGCTCCGATTTCGGCGAGTTTTTCAGGAGGTTCTCAAGAGCCTTGTAGCGCTTCGCGAAACGGTCGGGCAACATCCCGCCGGGAGGCTTCACGGCCTGCGAGGCAAGGTCGGGGAAAGGCAGGTTCATCGGGCCGTATTCGCTGCCGAAAAAGCCGCCGGTGGTGAAGGCCTTGAGTTCCTCGCTCTCGCCGTGGCCTTCGAGTTGCTGGCCGATATTGATGAAGGGCGGCATGACATCATTGCGCCCTCCGAGCACCTTCGCCATCCACGCGCCGATGTGCGGCGCGGCGACGGTCTGTGGCGGGACGTATCCGGTGTGCCAGTGGTATTGGTGGCGCGAGTGCAGGATGCTACCGAGATCCGGCTGGAAATGGGAACGGATCAGCGTGGCGCGATCCATCACGCCCGCGATGTTTTCGAGGCCTTGGCAGATCTTGATGTTGTCCACCGCCGTATCGATGGCGGGAAAGGTGCTGATGATCTGCTCGACCGGGGTGCCGACCTCGTAGGGCTTGTAGCGTTTCGGATCAAAAGTTTCCGGCGCGGCCATGCCTCCGGCCATCCAGATGAGGATGCAGGAATCGGCGGTGGCGGTCGGCTGCTTGATGCGTTTCCCATCGGCCAACGCGCGGGGCGCGCCGCCGAGGAAGGTGGCGGCGGTGGTGGCACCGAGCGCGCTGAGGAATCGGCGGCGGGTGAGTTCCGGATATGCTTCGTCGTACCAATTTTCCTGTGTCATGGCTTCAGTTGATGTAGATGAATTCGGGGAGCATGAAGACCGACCAGAGGAAATCCTCCGTCGCTTCGGGGGTGGGAGTTTCTCCGAGGATTTCCGTAGCCACGCGGACTTCGGAGTCGGTGGGCTTGCGCGAAAGGGCGGCAAGGTAGGTGTTCTCGATGAGTTCGCGGGGTGCTGCTTTGCCCTGCAGGTTCGCCGCGCCGGCCTTAAGAAGCCCGGCGAGTTCCGGTCCATTGGCGAGGTTGATCGCCTCAAGAGTGGTGACGATGTCGGGGCGGACCGAGACGACCTGTTCGCGGTTCGGCCGGCCTAGTGCAGCCTGGAGTTCATCGCGCTTCGCGAACACCGCGCGCACAGGACGGTTGTCCCATTGTTTCAAGCCGTGGGCTTCCATCACCGCCGTGAGTTGTCCGCCGGTAAGACCTTTTCCGAAAGCGTTCTTGTCAGGCGCCGGCCACACGCCGATGACGCTGCGGATCGAGTCGAGGAACTGCTCGGCGGTCATTCGTTTCCTGACAGGGCCATTGAAAACATAACTTCCCTCGTCCTCCTCGCGGATCTCCGTGCGGGACTGGTAGGTGCGCGAGGTGGTGATCAGCCGCATCACCGCTTTCAGGTCATACTTCGAGGCGACGAGGTGGTTCGCGAGCAGGTCGAGCAGATCCTCGTTCCATGGTTCGGTGTTCATCGCATCGACCGGGTGCACGATGCCGCGACCCATCATCTGGTTCCAGAGGCGGTTCACGATGGTGCGCTGGGTGCGACCGTTTTCCGGGTGGGTGACGAGTTCCGCGAGCTGTTTAAGGCGCTCATCCCGCGGTTTTGTAGGATCGACATTTCCGAGTTCAGGAAAAATCCATGAGGCGACCGCCTTCTCGCCGGTGGGCTTGTCGCAGCGGACAAGCTCGAGCTGGGCTTCCGAATAGATCTGCGCCAGTCCGTAAGCCTCTTTGAGTGTCCAACGATCGGTAAAGCTGTCGTGGCAGGAGGCGCACTTCATGTTGATGCCTAGGAAGACCTGCGAGACGTTTTGTGAAAACTGGATTTCTGTGGTTTGGCTCGCGTTGACCACGCCACGCCATTTGATGCCTTTGATGAAACCGCCTGAGTCCGCACCCGGCGCGATGATTTCCCGGATGAACGCATCGAAGGGCTTGTTCTCCACCAGCGAGCGGTAGAGCCACGTCGTGACCTGCTGGCGACCGCCCTCAATGTAGCCGGTGCCGATGTATTCGTTGCGGAGAAGATCATTCCAAAAAGTCATCCAATGCTCCGCGTAAGCCTGGTTGTTGGCGAGGAGCTTTTCCACAGCGGCGGCGCGGTCGAGCTTACCTTCGGAAGGGAGCTGGGAAAGTGCCTCCGGCGTCGGTGGTAAGCCGGTGAGATCCAAGGTCACGCGGCGGAGAAACGTACGGTCATCGACGGGCTGCGGCGGCTCCGTCCCCGTTTTCTTAAGATGCGCGGCGACGATCAGGTCGATGGGATTCGTCCGCGGTGCACCGGCGGGTAATTTCACGGCCCTGGGTTTCAACGGCGGCTCGTAGCGATCCTCCGCGAAGGTGAAGCCATCCTCCCAAGGCAAGCCCTCGGCGATCCATTTTTCCAGCACCGCGATCTCGGCGGGCTTCAGCGCTTCCTTTTTCTTTCCCGGAGGCGGCATCTTGTATTCCGGATCCTCCTCGGTGAGAACCTCGATGAAGAGCGACTTCTCGGGTTTGCCTAACTCCAACACATCCGCATCGAGCAGCAAGGCGCGGGTGTTGATCGAAAGCCCGCCCTTCGATTCATTGCCGCCATGGCACTCCACGCAGTTTTTCTCAAGGATCGGCACCACCTCGTGGGCGAAATCCACCGCCGCATCCAAGGGCGAGACAAGCGCGAGGAAAAGTTGTAGGAAAGAGAGACGCAACATAGATTGGAAGGGGGAAAACGTAATTTACTACGCTGCTGGATCAAGGAGTTTATCATCGATCTGGGTTGTATTAAAATCCGGGATTTTGGAGTTATCCGATACATGCGGCGTCGCCCCTGCGTAAATGCGGCATCGACACGCAATCCGGCGTTTGCGTAGATCCGTAACATTTAATATCTGTTCGTTCGAAAACGCGTCACAGCAAAGTTAAGAAACCCATCATGAAAAATCTCATCACCTGTATCTGGATCGCCCTCACCGCCGCATCCGTTGCGAACCCCACCGATCTCAGTTTCTCGAAATTCTCAGGAAGCGACCTGACACCTTCACCCGCATGTATTTCCGTAGCCGCCACCGGTGAGGTTTATGTCGGGGTGGATCTTCTGGGATCGCTGGGCAAGGGACCCGGCAAGGGCAGTGTTGTCCGGCTTGTGGACAAGGATCACGACGGCAAGGCGGACTCGCACACCGTCTTCGCGATGATCGACAACCCGCGCGGGCTGATCTCGATGGGCGACAAGCTCTACGTGCTCCACACCGTGATTCCCGCTGATACCGGCATACTCACCGGCATGCATCTCTCCGTCCTTGAGGACAAGAATCATGACGGCATGGCCGACGGCCCGCCGAAACCCCTCATCAAGGATATCTCCGTGCCGAAGCACAACCAGGATCGCGGAGCCGATCATACGACGAACGGAATCCGCATGGGGATCGACGGCTGGATCTACATCGCGGTGGGCGATTTCGGTTTCGTGAACGCCACGGGAACCGATGGAACCCAGTTGACCATGCTCGGCGGGGGCGTGCTGCGCGTGCGTCCCGACGGTTCGGGAATGGAAGTTTACACGCACGGACTGCGGAACATCTACGACGTAGCGATCGACCCTCAGCTCAACCTGTTCACCCGCGGCAACACGAACGACGGCGGCGGCTGGAACGTGCGTTTCATCCACCACATCCAATCCGGCCAATACGGCTATCCCATTTTATTCAAGAACTTCACCGATGAGATCTTGCCCGCGCTCGAAGATCTTGGCGGCGGCTCCGGGACGGGTTCCCTTTTCCTAGATGAGCCCGGCTGGCCGGAAAAATACAATCGCCAGCCGATGATGGCGGATTGGGGTAGGAACCAGATTTTCATCCACCGCCTGACACCTGACGGCCCGTCATACACTCAGAAGGCCGAGGAGTTTATCGGACTCTCCCAGCCAAGCGATCTCGATGTCGATGGCTCTGGTAGGATGTACATTGCCGCGTGGGAAGGCGCCGGATACAAGGGCAACCCCCAGCGCGGATTCGTGCAGCGTGTCGTCCCGCAGGGCTGGACGTATCAGGCGTTTCCCGACCTGACGAAGCTTGAGCCGGCCGCCCTTGTGAAGGGACTCGACTCGCCCAGCGCGACCGCCCGGCTTGCAAGCCAGCAGGAAATCCTCGCACGCGGCGACAAGGACACGGCCGGCCTTGTGCTCGCTCTGGCAAAAGATGCCGGCAAGCCCGCCTATCATCGGATCGCCGCCATTTTCACCTACAAGCAACTGCTCGGCGCGAAGGCAACCCCCGCACTACTCTCCCTCACCAAGGACGAAGCCGTCAGTGAATTCGCCCTCCGCGCCCTCACCGACCGACTCACAGAGATCGATGGAGTCCCACTCGATCCCTTTCTCGACGCCCTGAAAAATGGAAGCCCGCGCATCAAGGCTGCCGCCGCTGTGTCGCTGGGCCGCCTCGGGAAAATAGAAGCTGCCGGGGCACTCCTCGCCGTCGCCAATCCTCCAGGCCTGCCGAAAGGAACGGCATCGGTACCCAAGCCGCCGCTTTTCGAAAGCGGCAAAATCACCGGCAACCAGACTGCTTCCATTGATGTCAGCCTGCTTGGGGTAAACAATCTCTATCTCGTCGCGGAGGAGGGCGGTGATGGAAACGGCGGGGATCACGCGGGCTGGTTCGATCCGATCCTCACCAACCGCGAGGGGAAACAAGTCCCCCTGACCCAATTGAAATGGAAATCCGCAAGCCAGGGATGGGGCAAGACGGAGGTGAACAAGTCACCCAGCGGCAGTCCGCTCAAGCGCGCCGACGGCAAGGCATTCACCCAGGGAATCGGCACCCACTCCCGCTCCGTCATCCACTATGTCATTCCCGGCGCCATGCAGAGTCTCACGGTTACCGCCGCGCTCTGCGACACCAAGAACGCCGAATCGGCCGTTTCTTTCAAACTGCTTTCCGAACCGCCTCCGGGAGCGAACACTGATATCGCGCTCAATGCCACACCGAACTCGCCGACCATCATCCCCCATCTCGCGGTGCATTCCCTGGTCCGCCTGAAAGCGGTGGATGCCTGCCTCGCGGCGCTCGATGGCAGCCAGCAGGGCGGCGCGCTTTGGGCGCTTCGCCTGATGCATGAGCCTGCCGTCGTCGAGGGCCTCCGGGACAAGCTGGCCTCCGCCAAAGATGCCGGTTCGAAGGATCAGATCCTCGCCGCTTTATCCCGGCTCTATAACCGCGAGGCGCCTTACGACGGCTCTTGGTGGTGGGGCACGCAGCCGGACACGCGCGGCCCTTACTACAAGCCGGTGATATGGGAGAAATCCGCCGAGATCGGGAAGATTTTCCGCGCCGCTTTCGAAAGCTCCGATGAGGCCGGCAAGGCCCGCATCTCAGCCCTTTCCAACCTCAACCGCATGAGCTTGGAAGGCATTGGCGAGATCGAGAAATCTAAGGACACGAAGGTAAAAACCATAGGTCAAATCTCTATCGAAAACGTCATGCTCGCTCTCGACAAGATGAAGGGCAATCCAGCGAAGGGCGGCGAGATCCTGAAAGCGCAGGCTTGCATCGCCTGCCACAGCATCCGCGAAGGCGATCCAAAACGCGGCCCTGACCTCAATCAAATCGGCGGCAGCCTAGACCGGGAAGCCATCGCCGAAGCCATCCTCAAACCGGATGCCAGCATCGCGACCTCATGGGTGGATGTCGTCCTGAAAGACGGAACCGTCATGCAAGGCACCTTGGTCAAGAAAACGGATGCCCAGGTGATCGTCCGTGATATCGCCGGCGTGCCGCACACCCACAAGGCGGCGGACGTGGCGCAACTGAAAACCTCCGCCTCCACCGTGATGGGGCCGCATCTGCTGGATTCGCTCACCATGCCGCAGTTCGCCGATGTGATCGCATACCTGCATTCGTTGAAGTGAGATTCACGGATCCTTCACGGTGATCGTCACACGATGCTGCTCCCATCCCGCATATCCGCGGCGGTCAGGGTGCGGTGCCAGGGCATTTACGGATCGTGAATAAGGGCGGATTGGCAGAAGGACTTGGGACTTTATGGCGGCATGACATCTTCGGCGGCGGAGCCGGGAAACAAATCGCTATATAGCGAACCTTTTCTCGAGCACCGCCTTCCGGTGTCCGAAAATTTTCTCCAATTTCGGCCGCACGAAAATTCCATGCCCGATTTCCCCGAAAGGCCACAACGGTAGCGCGTAGTGGACTAGGTCTTTCATGAGCACTCCGCCCTCCGTCTCCTCGAAGCTGTGAAGGTGATGCCAGAACTTGTAGGGGCCGAAGCGCTGCTCGTCGATGAACGACTCCCCTATCTTCACCGCCTTGATCTCCGTCACCCATGGCAGCCAAACGCCGGGCAATACCATCACGCGGTATTCAATAATCTGACCCTCATACATCTTGTCGCCCGGCTGGTAGATGATCTTAAAACCGAGGTCGTCGGGCGTGATCTCATCGAGGTTTGCTGGGCTGGAGAAAAAGTCCCATGCCTCCGCAAGGTTGATGGGGAGAAACTGTGTCTGTTCGAGGGTGTGAATCATGTACATGGCGATAATACTCAGGGAAATGGTGTGACTCAAGGATAACGGCGAAGCTGTTCTCCGCTGTGGCGGAATCATGATTTTTTCCCTTGGAAGATCGGGGGCAATGGATTCGTAATAGGGGCACCATGAAATTGATCCTCTGCGGCCTCGCCGCCACTCTGATGTTCGTCCAACCCTCGATGGCCGATGACACCCCGCTCGCCAAGCAGATGGACGCGATGAACGACGCCTACAAGGCGATGCGCCGCGAGACCGATCCAGCCAAAGGCGCCGCACTCGCCCGCGAGGCGCAGGACGCGATGATCAAAAGCATCGTCGAACTTCCCGAGATGGTCAAAGCCATGCCCGAAGGCCCGGAAAAGGCGAAGGCATCCGCATCCTACCGCAAGATGATGGGCAACCTCATCGCCACCCTCGCCGATATGGAACTCGCTTTCCTCAACAAAGACATGGCGAAGGTGAAGGAAATCGTCGAGTCCATGCGCGACATGAAAAAGGAAGGCCATGACAAGTTCATGGATGAGGACGAATGATCGTCACGTGTGACGTGTGATCGTCATCTGATACTATCATCCTGAAACCACAAAAGCCCGCCGGAGATCCTCCGCCGGGCTTTTTTACGTCGAAGGAAAAAGTGAGGCGCTTGTCCTCCCGTCGCTTTAGACCGGTTGCCAAAAGTCCGTGCGCAAAAAGGTGACAACAAAGTAGAGTGAGCCGCAGGCTCTTGACTGCTGTGATTCTTGATTCACGCTATTAAGGGCGGCTTTGCTTTGCGGGACGACGGGTTGCTACCGGGTCACTTCGTTTTTCCATCACGAACCCAAAAAGCGGCGGATAAGAACCGCCGCAGTCAAAAGCCTCGGGCGGTATGGATGAGCGCACGGACTTTTGGCAAACGGTCTAGTCTACCGGGGCGTGTCTGAGGCGAGATCGCGGCGGTGGCTTTGATTCTGGGAAGCTGAAGCCCCTCGAAGATCAGACGCACGCTGATTTGCAGGCGATGTAGCCGGGTGCGGTGCTTATTCCACGAGCACACGCGAGCCGACGGCCATCTTCGAATAGACGGTGGGCATCGTTCCGCTGGGGCCGCGGATGCAGGCGTGGGAGGCGGGATAACGGCGGATCGGGCCGATGTGGTGGCCGACGCCATCCCATGTGAGGCGCATCCAGTATCTCATCGGCGCACCGACGAATTTGCCGCCTTCGGGGATCGTGTCCTTGTTGGCGTCCGCGTCACCGTTGATCATGTTGCCTTCGACATCGTAGATTTTGCCATACATGTTCGAGCTCTTGTCCACGATTTTCTCCAGCACCTTGTAATCGCCGGGCGGCGTGGGACGGCTCTTGATCCCTGAACAGATCGGGTAATCCATGACCACCTCGTCACCGTTCATCAGCATGCCGCGTTGCTGCTTGAGGTCGATCTTCACCCATGCATTGGAGGAGTTTGTCTCCGGGAGCAGCTGGGTTTTTTTCCACACGTTGTAGGTCTTGGGGTAGTCCTTTTCCGCCTTGAAATGGTCGTAGCTACCGGGCTCGAAGGGGTTCACATACTTCTCGTCCGTCTTGGAAAGAGTAGGTTCAGGTTTCGTGGCGCAGCTCGTAAGCAGAAGGGCGACGGCACCGGCGAGTAGGAGGATGTATGATTTTAAGAACATCGAAGTAGGTCTTGTTCGGGCGGACGGATAGAGCAAAATCCGGACTATTGCAACCTTTCAAATCTGCGCCAGTCTGAGCGAGGATTTCGTCCCGCCCCTCGAAAAAAAAATGGTTTCCCAGGAACTCAAGACCAAGCTCCGCGACGTGCCGCACAAGCCCGGCGTGTATCTGATGAAAGACCGCCTCGGGTCGATCATCTACGTGGGCAAGGCGCTGGATCTGAAGCGGCGGCTGTCCTCCTATTTCACCCCGTCACGGAAAACCCGGGCGAACCTCAAGAACCGCGCGCTGATGGATTCGATCCATGATTTCGAGATCCACGAGGTGCGCAACGAGCAGGAATCGCTGTTGCTGGAAGGCAAGCTGATCAAGGACTACCGCCCCCGCTACAACATCGCCTTCCGCGACGACAAGCGCTTCCTACACGTCCGCGTGCGCATGGCAGATGCGTTCCCGAGGTTCGGCGCGGTGCGGACGAAAAAGGAGGACGGCGCGAGATACTTCGGCCCCTTCCCGCACTCCTCCGCACTGCACGATACGCTGAACTGGCTGAACCGCCGCCTCGGCCTCCGCGTGTGCCGTCCGGTATCGCCCGGCGAGACGGATTACCGCCACTGCAACGCCGACATCATCCGCAACTGCTCCGCGCCCTGCATCGGGCGCATTTCCCGTGAGGACTATCTCGCAAAGGTGGAGGAGGCTTGCGTGATCCTTGAGGGAAAGGGAAAGAAAGCGATCTTCGAGGAGCTGGACGATGAAATGCGCGCGGCGGCAGAAGCACTGGATTTCGAGAAAGCCGCCACCCTCCGCGATATTCTTGAAAACCTCCGCAAGACCCTCTCCCCCACCCGTCAGTTTTCACGCGGGCGCGGCGTGCCGACCACAGTGAAGCCGACCGAGGACCTCGCGGATCTCGGCGAGGCGCTAGGACTCGGCGGCCCGCCGCGCGTGATGGAATGCTTCGATATCTCCAACGTGTCCTCGAACCACATCGTGGCCTCGATGGTGCGCTTCACCGACGGTATGCCGGACAACCGCAATTACCGGAAATACCGCATCCGCACGGTGGAGGGGCAGGACGATTTCGCATCGATGGCCGAGGTCGTTTACCGCCGCTACTCGCGCATCCTGAAGGAAAACATGGGTGAGGAAACGGAGCACTCGCAGGAGCCGCTGATCGAAGCGCAGCGGCGGCTCGCAAAAGAAGGCAAGGCGAAGATCATCCTGCCGGATCTGGTGATCGTCGATGGCGGCAAGGGCCAGCTATCCAGCGCGTTCAAACAACTCCGCCAGCTCGGCTTGCAGGAGCTGCCGCTCATCGGCCTCGCCAAGCAGCGCGAGGAGGTGTTTTTCCCCGGCGAGTCCGATCCCCTACTCATCCCCCACGACCGTGGCGCGCTCAAACTGCTCCAGCGCATCCGCGACGAAGCGCACCGCTTCGCCAACGGCTACAACGAGCTGCTTTACCGCCGCCGCATGAAAGAGAGCGCGCTGGACGGTTGTCCCGGCATGTCGCCGCGAAAAAAAGCCCTGCTGCTGAAATCCTTCGGCTCCATCGAACGGCTGCGGAAAGCGGAACCCGTGGAAATCGCCGCAATCCCCGGTTTCTCGAAAAAATTCGCGGTGTCCCTTCTGGATTTTCTCAAGAGAGACAATTAGGCGAAGACCCGAAATGTTGTGATGTAGCTGACCCCATACAATGACCCGAAACAACTTATTTACAGGTTAGTAATCGTAAGCCGGATACAGATAGGAAAATAACACCGAGCAAGAAGAGGATTAGTGCGACTGATGAAAAATCGACCATTTTTGTAGCGAGGAACGAAATGAGAAGCGCCACTGCCCACATCATCATTTTTTTGGCTCTCCGTCATGTTTGTACGCGATTTCACCGGATTGAGATCTTTCCGAGAGGGGGAAACCTTGCCTGTATCACTTGAAATCGCAGCGGGATGGCTGACTGACATTCTATAGGAGAATCTGATCTCACCTGCAAGATCCGAATGCACTCCCGTGCTGGGAAGAGGCGGCGGAACCGGCCCTTCCCAGCGCGGCGGCCAGATCCCCAGCTTCTTATGCCCCCGGACTGAAGCCTTCGCCGCGACGCTAGGCGACGACGCCCGGATGTCGGCAATCCGGGAGAACTCCCGTCGACTCCGCCCAAGCTACTGGCATCTTTGCGAACAACGCAGTGGCGATGGCCATGCCCGAGAAAGGCCAGCGCCAGAGCATGGCGCAGCCGACTGAGCTGCGGGACGCCGGGAAGGCGCTGCTGCCAGCATGGGATTCAAAATAGAAGACATCGGGAACAAGCGGGGGTAGATCGCCTGATCTATAATTGATAGATAGTGATAGGATTTTATCTCTGTCGAGGCTCGCCAGATATTTTAATCAAATTTTCCCTAAGGGTTGCGCAGATGGGCAAGCCGTGTAGGACTCGCGGTATATCAACGATCCGCAACCCGTGATTACAGACATCCGCTCATTGATTTGGAACGTTCTGCTGCCTACAAAGACCGTTTGGGACAGGCATTTTCCACCTTGTTCATCCTTGCAAGATATGAAACGTGATCTTTGAATCCAAGAGGTTCGTATCGCTAGCCTTTCGCCCTTAACTATGCCGTCCCTCACCTGCCCACTTTGCTTAATGCCCGATGTCCTATCTTTTCCCGATGTGCTGGAATGCGCGACATGCGGCCATGAGTGGAAACCGGAAGCCGCCGCAGAGGTCGAACCAGAGATTGTCGAGCGCGTGGTCAAGGACGCCCACGGCAACATTTTGGAGAACGACGACATCGTGGCGATGGTCACGAATCTGAAACTGAAAGGAACTTCCGAGACCCTGAAGACCGGCACGAAATCCAAGCCCATTCGTCTGGTCGAGGGCGACCATGAGATCGACTGCCGGATGAACGGCCTGTCAATCGCGCTCAAGGCTTGCTATGTGAAGAAGGTTCCGAAATAGCCTTTCCCCGAAACCGCGATCCGGATGCCCTTCACCCTCCACGCCACCGACGGCTCCGCCCGAGCCGGAACGCTCACTCTGCCGCACGGCGAGGTCGAGACGCCGATTTTCATGCCGGTCGGCACCCAGGGATCGGTGAAAACCCTCCATCCCGCCGAGCTGGAGGAGCTGGGCGCTCAGATCATTTTGGGAAACACCTACCACCTCTGGCTCCGCCCCGGCCACGAGCTGATCCGCGATTTCGGCGGACTCCATGAATTCACCACCTGGCGCAAGCCCATGCTCACGGATTCGGGCGGATTCCAGGTATGGTCGCTGGCAAAAATGCGGAAAATTACCGAAGAAGGCGTGCGTTTCCAATCCCACCTCGATGGGACGAAAATGATGCTCACTCCGGAGCTTTCCATGGAGATCCAGGCTGCACTCGGCTCCGACATCGCCATGCTTTTCGACGAATGCCCGCCTTATCCTTGCGATGAGAAATACGCGGAAACCTCGCTGGCGCTGACCACCCGCTGGGCGAAGCGCTGTAAGGATTGGGTTACGGAAAACCAGCCGCTCACCGCCGGTAAGCCGCAGTATCATTTCGGAATCGTGCAGGGTTCCGTTTATGCGGAGCTGCGCGAGCGCTCCGCCAAAGAACTCGTGGAGCTGGGCTTCGACGGCTATGCAATCGGCGGGGTCTCCGTCGGCGAGCCGGAGCATGAGATGTTCCGTGCCATTGAGAATTCCGTGCCTTTCCTCCCCGTCGACAAGCCGCGCTACGCGATGGGTCTGGGCACCCCGCCGCAGATTCTGGAAATGATCGGGCGCGGCGTGGACATGTTCGATTGCGTGATGCCCACCCGCATCGCCCGCCACGGGGTCGCCTTCACGCTGGACGGCCCCATCCACATCAAGAACCTCGTCCACGCCAAAGACCCCTCGCCGCTTTGCGAATCCTGCCACCCGCACGTCTCTGGCTTTTCACGGGCCTACCTGCGCCACCTTTTCCGAGCGGGCGAAATCCTCGCTTTACGGTTGCTTTCCTTCCATAATCTGCATTTCTACCTGTCCCTCACTCGTCACGCGCGCCAAGCGATCGTCGCGGGCGAGTTCGAGAATTTTAAAGAAACCTTCATCCAACGATACAACACCAAGCATCACGAACCATGATTTCCCTTTTCAATACACTCGCCCAAGTCCCTCCCCAGAAACCCGAAGGCATCGCCGGGCTACTCGCCCGCCCTGAGTTCATGATCGTGATCATGATCGTGATGTTCTATTTCCTGCTCATCCGCCCGCAACAGCGCCAGCGCAAGGAGCAGGCCGCCCGCATTGCAGCCCT
The DNA here is from genome assembly GCA_945869855.1 of Prosthecobacter debontii. Classification (GTDB taxonomy): domain Bacteria; phylum Verrucomicrobiota; class Verrucomicrobiia; order Verrucomicrobiales; family Akkermansiaceae; genus Luteolibacter. Next base: position 817 of record CAMBQC010000016.1, on the reverse strand, counting down.
GAAAAACGGCGACAAGGTAATCACCACGGCCGGTCTCCATGGCCTCGTCCACAACGTCAAGGAAGCCACCGTGATGATCAAGGTCGCGGAGGGAACCATGCTGGAGTTCGACAAGGCCGCGATCGCCACCGTCACCAAGAAAGAAGCCAAGGAAGCCTGAGCTTCCGTTGCCGCCCCACTCATTGATACCCCTTACAAACCCTTTGCGCCATGCTTGCCGTCGTATTTTTCAAGGATCCACTCATTCTCTTCACCATCGGCCTCACGCTGCTCATTCTTTTCTTTTGGTATTTCGCCACCGAGATCGAGAGCCGGAAGCGCAATGTCGGCACGGTTCTCCTCGTCGGTATCTGCGGCCTCTGCGCTCTGGCGATTTTTCCGCCAAAAGAACGCCTTAAGCCCGGCATCGACATCGCCGGCGGCTCCGCGTTCCTGCTCCGCATCCAGCCGAAGGAAAACGCGAATGGCGATGAAATGCCTATCACGGCAGATCAGGTGGAGGAGGCCATGCGCGTGATCAAAGACCGCCTCGATGCCATGGGCACCGCCGAACCGCTGGTCATCCGCCAGGGCGAGGACGGCATCCTGGTCCAGATGCCGGGTGTAAAACCTAAGGAATCCGAACAAATTCGCATAACCCTTGAAACCGTGGCGAAACTTGAGCTGCGTGAGGTATCCACCCGTAACGATGAAGTGGGAGCGGATGGAAAAACCTTGGCGCAGCGCGTTTTCGACGGCGATGAGATCGTTCCAGGTTACCGCGCATATGAACTTACCCAGAAGGACGCGAAAGGCAACGAATCCACCACGCCCATCC
>CAMBQC010000015.1 GCA_945869855.1 Prosthecobacter debontii | reverse complement strand
GCCAGCGACCTTGCCATCCACCTCGATGGTGCCGGTGCCGCCTTTGCCTAGTCCTCCATCGTGTTTGTAATTATAGACGATCTTGTGCGCGCCGGGCGTGAGTTTTTCTCCGCCCTTCACGTAGTAGCTCGCAACCCCAGCGAGGTTGTAGCAAAAGACCGGCTTGCCCTCGAGCAGGTAGAAACCGTAACCCGCAAAACGTCCGCCGTGGGTTAGGATGATGCCTTCGGCTCCGCCTTCAGGGATGACGACTTCCGCCTCGATGCGCCACGATTTGTTCTTGGTATCCGGTGCGGCGCCTTCGGGGATGCGGACGAGACCGGGGAAGTAGGTGAAGGTATCGCGGCCGGCGGTGAGGCTGGGGCGGTTCGACACGTCGAGGCGCTCGACCTTGCTGTTATCAATCGGAAGGACGTTGTATTTCTCGGCTTCCTTCCAGAAGAGTTCCTGGAGTTCTTTCAGCTTGGCGGGTTCTTTCGTAGCGAGGTTGTTCGCTTGGGAAAAATCATCGGTGATCTTGTAGAGTTCCCATTGGTAATCGAGCACGGCGACATTGCCGCCGGAACTGGACCAGGGCGGGGTGGGCGGGGTGGTGGCGGCGATCCAGCCATCGTGATAGAGCGCGCGGTTGCCGAGCATTTCGAAATACTGCGTGGTGCGCTTCGAGGATGCCTTCGCATCATCGAACGAATAGACCATGCTCATGCCCTCGACAGGTTTCTGCGCAACGCCGTTGATGCTCGCGGGTGCTGCGACGCCGGCGGCTTCGAGGATGGTCGGCATGATGTCGATGACGTGGTGGAACTGCGAGCGGACGCCGCCCTTGTCCTTGATGCGATCTGGCCAGGAAACGACGAGTCCGTTGCGCGTGCCGCCGAAGTGGGATGAAACCTGCTTGGCCCATTGGAACGGCGTGTTCATCGCGTGCGCCCAGCCGACCGGGTAGTGGTTGAAGGTGTTAGGTCCGCCGAGTTCGTCCATACGGCGCATGACCTCCTTGAAGTCTTCGGGGATGCCATTGAAGAAGGTCATCTCGTTGAGTAAGCCCTGCATGCCGCCTTCACCGCTCGCGCCGTTGTCGCCCTGGATGTAGATGACGAGCGTGTTGTCGAGCTCGCCCTGCGCTTCGATGGCATCTAGGACGCGGCTCATCTGGTGGTCGCAATGCGCGAGCGCGGCGGCATACACTTCCATCATGTGCGCATAGACCTTTTTCTGGTCGGCGTTGAGGCTGTCCCACGCGGGGATGCCAGCGGAGCGCTCGGTGAGTTTGGCATCCGCCGGGACGAGACCTGCGGCTTTCTGGCGGGCGAAGGTTTCCTCACGCACCTTGTCCCAGCCCTGGTCGAACTGGCCTTTGAATTTCGCGATCCATTCCTTCGGCGCGTGATGCGGTGCGTGGGCGGTGCCGGGCGCGTAGTAGGCGAGGAAGGGTTTGTCGGGAGCGGTCGCGTGCTGCATGCGGATCCATTGGATCGTGCGGTCGGCCAGGTCTTTGTCGAAGAAATAGTCCTTCGCATCGTGCGGCGGTTCGATGGGTTTGGTGCCTTCCGTGATCGCCGGATTCCATTGGCTGGTGTCGCCGCCGATGAAGCCGTAGAAGTATTCAAAACCCAACCCGGTGGGCCACAGGTCGAATGGACCGGCGGCGCTGGATTGCCAGTCCGGGACGTTGTGATTTTTACCATACCAGGACGTGTTGTAGCCGTTCTGTTTCAGGATCTCGGCAAAGGTTCCCGCGCTTTTCGGCATGAGCGTGTTGTAGCCGGGGAAACCGGTGCCCGCTTCCATAATGACGCCAGTGGCGGCGGAGTGATGGTTGCGTCCGCTGAGCAGCGCAGCCCGCGTGGGTGAGCATAGTGCCGTGGTGTGGAATTGATTGTAGCGCAGTCCGTTCTTTGCCAAGCGATCCATCGTTACGGTGGGAATCGGCCCACCGAACGTGGACGAGGCTCCGAAGCCCACATCATCGGTGAGGATGACGAGGACGTTCGGCGCGCCCTTCGGTGCTTCGACGACTTTGGGAAAGTCCTTCACGGAGTCCTTGGTGATGCGGCCGATCTTGCCGCCGAAGGGTTGTTCGGGCCGGGGCAGGATTTCTTGCGCGCCGACCGTCGATGCGAAGACCGCACCCAGCGTGAGACTGAGGGCGGTGAAGATGTGTTTGCTTTTAATTGGGTGTTTTCGCATTTTGGTAAATTGTTAAAATACTTCGGTGGTGAATTCGCGGGTCGCCCCTTTCGAGGCGACCCGCGTGTTTCACGATCGAAACAGATTGGACCTAACTTAGTCTCAGTTGGTCATGCCTTTGACCTGTTTCTCGAGAGTTTCGAGACTCCAGTCACCCGGTTTTTGGGTGGGTGGGAATTCCTTGAGTGTCATGAGGAACTTGCTGGCCACGCCTTGCAGCGGCACGAGGATGAAGGCGCGGTCGATGTACCAATCGTTGTAGTTGTTGGCGCTTTCCTGGGCTTTCTCGAAGGGATCGCGGCGCAGGTTGCAGAGCATAGGGGCACGGAGGTGGATGAAGGGCTCGCGCCAGACCTGGAGCTGCTTGGCACGGTTTTCCATGTAGGTGGCTTTCCAATCGCCCACCCGGATCGCGACGACTTCGGCGGCGTCGTTCAGGTAGATGAACTCGTTGCGCGGGGATTTGTCGGTTTTGCCGCTGAGGTAATCGAGCATGTTGTGCCCGTCGATGTGGTTCTTGTAGGTGCGTCCGTTGAGCTCCACACCGCCCTTGAGCAGCTTTTCCTTGATATCGGGAGCACCGGCGGCGGCGGCGAAGGTTGGCAGCCAGTCCTCGTGGGAGACGAGGCCGTTGAGGGTGGTTCCGGCAGGGAATTTACCGGGCCATTTGATGAAACAAGGGACGCGGAAAGCACCTTCCCAGTTGGAGTTCTTCTCCCCGTGGAAGGGCGTGGTGCCGGCATCGGGCCAGGTGTTGTAGTGCGGGCCGTTGTCGGTGGAATACTGGACGATGGTGTTGTCGGCGATGCCGAGTTCATCGATGAGCTTGAGCAACTCGCCGACATGCATGTCATGCTCGACCATGCCGTCACCGTATTCGTCCTGCCCGGAGAGTCCGATGTGCTCTTCCTTGACGTGGGTGCGGAAGTGCATGCGGGTGCCGTTCCACCAGCAGAAGAAGGGTTTGCCCTCCTTGTTCATGCGGGTGATGAAATCCTTGGCGGCGGCGAGGGTTTCCTCATCGATGGTCTCCATGCGCTTCTTGGTGAGCGGGCCGAGGTTTTCGATGCTCTGGCCTCCTTTGCCATCGGAAATGCTCTTGATGACGCCGCGCGGACCGAAGGTTTCGAGGAAGGTCTTGCCGTTTGCGAGCTTCATGTCGCGGGGGTAGTCGCGCAGCTCGGGTTCTTCCTCGGCGTTGAGGTGATAGAGGCTGCCGATGAATTCGTCGAAGCCGTGCATCGTAGGAAAATGCTCATCGCGGTCGCCCTGATGGTTTTTTCCGAACTGGCCGGTCATGTAACCCTGGCTCTTGAGGATGGTGGCCATGGTGACATCCGTTTTCTGCCAGCCTTCCTTCGCACCGGGCAGGCCGACCTTGGTCATGCCGGAGCGGACCGGGGAGGAGCCGCTGATGAAGGCCGCGCGGCCTGCGGTGCAGGACTGCTGCGCGTAGTAGTCGGTGAAGCCGACGCCTTCTTTGGCGACGCGGTCGATGTTCGGCGTTTTGTAGCCCATCATGCCGCGGTTGTTGTGGCTGATGTTCCAGGTGCCGATGTCGTCGCCCCAGATGACGAGGATGTTGGGTTTCTTGGTTTGGGCGGAGGCGATGGCCGCAAGCGCGACCAGACCGCACAATGCGGTTGTTATCAGGTGTGTCGGTTTCATTTGAATGCTAGGAATTTGCTTTTTCATCTAGGGCGGAGAATACACTGCGGAGCCGGTCTGGGAAGGGGAAAAGGGGGTTGTCATTTGACAGTCTTGTTGAGCGTGGATCAGGGAAATTCTCCTGCTGTGGCATCGCGATCCTGTCGCTCCGCCTCAATTACATATTTTCATTTTTTTACTGGTTAGTCACTTCACCTCGCTGCTTTCGTTGATCCAAATCGTCATCGGTCCCTTCTCGCGGTTCGCCCAGGCATACCAGGGGATGGCGGTCAACTTGACCGGCGTCTTGTTTGCGTCGAGACCTTGAGGGTGGATCACGGTGACTCCACCCAGCAGCGTGCCACGATGTTCGGTTTTCAGTTCGGCAGACGGTGGCAGGCTGAGCTTGAAAAGATCGACGTCCTTGTTATCGACTCCCTCAAGGCAATAAACGATTGGCCCGCGCATCAGGGCCACCTTACCTTTGTCCGCCTCGACCTTTTCATGGGCGTGGACGCGGCGGACCGGCATCGGCAGGTCGAGTGCCACTTCGTCACCGGCCTGCCATGAACGCGAGAGGTGGACGTATCCGTCCTTCCCGGGCTTTGCCTCCACTGTTTCGCCGTTGATCTTCAGGGAAACAGGGGCCGCTTCCGTGGACGCAAACCGGTATAGATCGCTGGGAACCGGTTTCCCGAGCGCCCAACCCGGAATCCGCACGCAGAGGTCAAATTCGGACGGCTTGTCCGGCGCGATCTTCAGCTTGATTCTGCCATCCCACGGGTAGTCCGTTTCCTGGCTGATCTTCACCACCCTGCCCTCCCCGATGCCGATGGTGGCTTCGCCGGCTGCGTAGAGGTTGACGAAAATTTTCCCGGCCTTGCGTGCATAGACCATGCCGCCGACCTGCGGGGTGAAGCGGGAGTGCGAGGTCGGGCAGCAGGCCAGACCGATCCAGTCGGGACGCTCCGCTCCATCCCGTGACTCCAGCGGATTCTGATAGAAGAAACCTTTACCGGAGAGCGCGAGCCCGGCGATCGCCGAGTTGTAGAGCGTGAGTTCCATGACGTCAGCGTATTTGGCGTCGCCGTCCATCAGGTTCATGCGATGCTGCCACAGCACGTTTGCCATGTTGGCGCAGGACTCACAGTAGGTGCTGTTCGGTAGCCGGTAGGGATCGCCGAAGCCTTCTTCGTCGTATTGGGCGGTGCCGACGCCGCCGGTGAGATAGATTTTGCTACGCAACACATCGTCCCACAGCGTGCGGACGGCCTTGGCGTATTCCGGGGCCTCGCTGAAGCGGGCGAGATCCGTCATGGCGGCATACATGTAGCCGGCGCGCACGGCGTGCCCGACCGCCTCGGTCTGCTCCAGAACCGGCTTGTGGTCCTGCATCTTGCCGTCGCGCAAGCTCCATTTCCGCTTCATCCATTCCGGATTGGTCTCGCCGGGCTTGCGTTCCGGATTCCCCCGGGGGATCACCTCGGTGAACCGCTTGCGCTCGGTGCCGTGGACGTGACCGCGTTCCTCCAGGAGGAACCGGCAGAGGTCGAGGTAACGCTTGTCTCCGGTAGCGCGGTAGAGTTTCACCAGGGCCAGCTCGATCTCCTGATGGCCATCGACGTCGTAGCACTTGTTATGGCCGAAGGTTCGGTCGATGTGGTCGGCGAAGCGCTTCGCCGCATCGAGGGCCTTGGTTTTTCCGGTGAGCTGGTGATGCGCCACGGCAAACTCGAAGAAGTGGCCGGCGTTATACATCTCATGGTTGAGCCTCAGGTTGGCCCACTTGTTTTCCGGTTCCTTGGCGGTGAAATAACTGACCAGATACCCATTTTCCTCCTGCGCGGCGAGGATGCGGTCAAGGATGCCCTCGACGCGCTTATGCAGGTCAGGGTCGTCGCAGTGGCCAAGCGTGTAGCATGCGCCTTCGAGCGCCTTGTGGATGTCGGAGTCGAAGGCGCTGTGACCGGTGATCTCACCATCCTTGGCACCCTTGGTCTCGTCGGAACCGGGGCCGCTATTTCCGGGGTCTCCCGCCAGCGCCTGGCCGGCTGGGTCGGAGTCTGTCACGCTCTTTTTCGCGGCAGCGCCTTTCAACACCTTGGCGGCAACGTCGAAGTTGGCAATGTGTTTGCGCTCATCGAGTTTGGCGATCACATGAGGGATGGTCTCCTTGTGATGGATGTCGAGGCGCGGTCCCCAGAAGCCGCCGCGCAGATCCACATCCTGCCAGCCGACTTCTTCGAGGCCGTGCAAGGGAGGCTTGAGCTGCGGCGGCGTGGCGGCCGGTGATCGATCCACCGACTGCGTGTCCTTGGTGAGATCGGGGGCTTGTGAGAAAAGCAAGCTGGTGAGACCCACCGCGAGTGCGGTCAGCAGGGGGACGATTTTGATCGATGTTTTCATCATTGAATGCTAGGAATTTGCTTTTTCATCTAGGGCGGAGAATACACTGCGGAGCCGGTCTGGGAAGGGGAAAAGGGGGTTACCGCCAGCGCCACATAATACGGTGCCATGATGCGCAGCCCACGCCGCCACTCGAAATCCTTCCACGCCCGCCAACGCCAGCCCGATCCCAAGGCTTCCTGCTTGTCACGCGTGCGCAGCAGCGAGCCGGTGATGAGATATCCCGTGAGCACTAGGAAAAAGTAGAGACCCACTTCATAAGGCAGCCCAAGGTTCCACGCCTCCGGCACCCAATGATCCCAGCAGATTGCCAGCATCGCGAGCGCGCGCAGCCCGTCGAGCTGGATGGCGCGGTTTGTCGCAGGGGTGGTCATGGCGGGGTTTTAGTGGGCGAAAAAACAAGAACAGCCGACGCTCGCCGCCCTTGCCCTAGTCCATGCGTTTCCCCGCTGTCAATCACCGACGCCATAACGGCAGAGGCAGGATGTGATCCGGCATTGCAATCCGCCGTGCATTTCCCACATTCAAGCCAGCAAAGCGATGAAAGCCCTCGTGAAATCCAAAGCGGAACCCGGCCTCTGGCTGGAGGATGTCCCCGAGCCGCAGGTGGGGATCAACGATGTCCTCATCAAAGTCCATAAAACCGGCATCTGCGGCACGGATCTGCACATACACAATTGGGACGCGTGGGCGCAAAAGACGATCCCGGTTCCCATAGTGGTCGGGCACGAATTTGTCGGCGAGGTCGTCGAGACTGGATCGAACGTGACCGACTTCCACCCCGGCGAAATCGTCAGCGCGGAAGGCCATGTGGTCTGTGGGCGTTGCCGGAACTGCCTCGCGGGCCGACGCCACCTCTGCAAGGACACCGTCGGCATCGGCGTGAACCGCACCGGCGCCTTCGCCCAATACATCAGCGTACCGATGACGAACGTCTGGCACCATGTGAAAGGCGTGGACGAGGAGGTCGCGTCGATTTTCGATCCTTTCGGCAACGCCGTCCACACCGCCCTGTCCTTCGACCTGCTCGGCGAGGACGTCCTCATCACCGGCGCGGGCCCCATCGGGGTGATGGCGGTGGCGATTGCGAAACACGCGGGCGCGCGGCACGTCGTCATCACCGATGTGAACGACTACCGGCTCGACCTCGCGAGATCCCTCGGCGCGGACGCAGCGGTGAATGTCACCCGCGAGGATCTGGCGGATGTGCGAAAACGCCTGAACATGAAGGAGGGCTTCGATGTGGGGCTGGAAATGAGCGGAAACCCCGCCGCGTTCCGCACCATGATCGACGCGATGTGCCACGGCGGGAAGATCGCTTTGCTCGGTATCCCCGCGGAGCCGATGGCCATCGACTGGAACAAGGTGATTTTCAGCATGCTCACCATCAAGGGCATCTACGGTCGCGAGATGTACGAGACCTGGTATAAAATGAACGTGATGCTGGAGAGCGGCATCGACATCAAGCCAGTGATCACCCACCGCTACGGTGCGGATGAATTTGAGAAAGGTTTCGAGGTCATGAAATCCGGCATGAGCGGTAAGGTCGTGCTTGATTGGACTGTATTCGACTGACGCACATGGACACCTATCAGAAATTCAAGGAATACCTTTCTACACAGTTGGAAGGGATACGCGCGGCGGGGACCTACAAGCACGAGCGCGGTATCACCACCCCTCAGGACGTGATGGTGTGCACCGACCGGGCAGAAGCCGTGCTCAACATGTGCGCGAACAACTACCTCGGTCTTGCACAACATCCCGCCATCCGGCAGGCCGCGCATGACGCGCTCGACCGCTGGGGTTACGGCCTTGCCAGCGTGCGTTTCATCTGCGGCACCCAGGCGCTCCACAAGGAGCTGGAAGCGGCGCTCAGCGATTTCCTCGGCACCGAGGACACGATCCTTTACGGCTCCTGCTTCGACGCGAACGGCGGGCTTTTCGAGACCCTGTTAGGCGCAGAGGACGCAGTAATCAGCGACGAGTTGAACCACGCCTCGATCATCGACGGCGTGCGGCTCTGCAAGGCGAAGCGTTTCCGCTACAAGAACCGCGACATGGCGGATCTCGAGGAAAGGCTCATCGAAGCGGAAGCAGCAGGCGCGCGTTTTAAGCTCATCGCCACCGACGGCGTTTTCTCGATGGACGGAACCATCGCCCCGTTGGCGGTAATTTGCGACCTAGCGAATCGATACGGCGCGCTGGTCATGGCAGACGATTCCCACGCGGTCGGCTTCATGGGGAAGCAGGGGCGCGGCACCCACGAACATTGCGGCGTGATGGGACGCGTGGACATCATTACCGGCACGCTCGGCAAGGCTCTCGGCGGTGCCAGCGGCGGCTACACCAGCGGTAGGAAGGAAATCATCGAGCTGCTCCGCCAGCGCTCGCGGCCCTACCTTTTTAGTAACACCCTCGCTCCCGTCATCGCGGGTGCTTCGCTGGAAGCGCTACGGCTGCTAAAAGAATCAACTGACCTCCGCGACAAGCTGGAGGCAAATACGAAACATTTCCGGAAAACGATGACGGATGCCGGCTTCGACATCACGTTAGGCGAGCATCCCATCGTCCCAGTGATGCTGGGTGATGCGGCGCTGGCGGCGAAGTTCGCGGCAGCGATGCTGGAGCGCGGGATCTACGTCATAGGCTTCAGCTATCCTGTGGTGCCCCAAGGCAAGGCGCGCATCCGCACCCAGATCAGTGCGGCGCACTCGACGGAGGACCTGGATCGCGCGGTGGAAGCTTTTATCGCCGTCAGGAAAGAGCTTGGGCTCTGAACGCTGAGACGAAAAAGCGGACCAACCCTTTCGGGCGGCCCGCTTCGGAAAAATCGAAGAAGCCGGCTAAAAGCACGGCTCTCCAGAATCAGAGGCCTTTAATGAATGAATGCTAGGAATTTGCTTTTTCATCTAGGGCGGAGAATACACTGCGGAGCCGGTCTGGGAAGGGGAAAAGGGGGTTGCCGCTTTGGCACCACGAGCTGCCAGAGCATTTGCCCGTCCTTTTCATCGAGGCAAAGCAGCACGCCGCGGTCGCCCATCTGCGCCGGGTCGCGCGGCGCGCCGTTGTTCGTGCCGAGGTAAATGCGCCCGCCCGCGACGACCGGCGTGGAATGGGAATGGGTCCCCAGCGGCACGCTCCACTTCACATTGCGGCCCGTCTCCAGGTCGAAGGAATCCGGCAGCCCGCGCTCCGCGGACACCATGTTGCGCGTCCACGCCTGCCCCCACTGCGGCTGGTCCGCGGCGGGCAGGCTGGCGGCTGCGAGCAGGCCCAGCAGCGGGGCGCAGCGGAGGAGGAAACGCGGGACGTTCATAAAATGGGCAACAGGAAGGCTGAAGGATGACCCCATTTCAGCACCTCCTTCCTCTTCATCTTCCCTAGAAGTCCGGAAGAAGAAGGGGAATTCACGCCCAGGTCGCCAAGGCTTCCAACGAACTTTTTCTTCGCGTCCTTTGCGACCTTTGCGTGAGACATTTTCAACTGTCCCGCAACGGTCAGCCTACTTTTTCGAAACTTCGAGCAGCTCCTCGTGCGTCCACGGCGTCTTGCGGTCGGCGGTGGCTTTGCGCACGGCGGCGATTTCGGCGGAGGCCACGGGCTTGCGCCACTTGTGCCAGCTTTGGCCGATGAAGTTGATGACGCTGGCGATTTGCTCGTCGTTGTAGGTTCCCTCCAGCGGGAGCATCAGCCCTTCGCCGTAGGCCACGCCGGCGATGGGTCCGGTCTGGCCTTTCAGAATGATGCGGGCGAGGGCGTTCACGTTGCCGCTGCCCGCGAACCACGGCGACTTCGTAAATGCCGGCGCGAGCAACTTGTCGCCCTGCTGCACGCCCTTGCCGTCGGCGCCGTGACAGGTGGTGCAGAGGGTTTCGTAGATTTGTTTGCCCTGCCGCGCGGACTCGCCGAGGGCGGCCGCGTTTTTCCCGGCGTTCAATTTGTCCAACAGCGGCGTGATGATCGGGCTCGGGGTCGCGGTGAGCGCCTCCGGCTGGTTCAGCCCGGCGGCGTGGTTCGCGAGGACCAACTGCGTGCGCACATGCGCGTCCGGGTCGGCGGTGAGTGCGGTGAGCGCCTTGGCGGCGTCCGCGTCCTTGCTCACGAGCAGCGGCTCGGCGAGTTGCACCGCGGCGCGGCGCACCCGCGGCTGGGCGTGCTTGGTGGCGGCGAGGATGGTCTCCTTCGTCAACGCGCCGAGCCCCTGCAACGCCCAGAGCGAGTGAATGCGCGCGTTGGCGTCGGCGTGGCTGGTGGCCATCGCCGTCAGCGCAGGCACCGCCGATTTGTCGGCGCGTGAGACGATCAGCATCTGCGCGGTGTCGCGCCACCAGCCGTTCGGATGCGCGAGATGGGCCACGAGTTGCACCGGCGTTTCATCCAGCATGCGGGGCTGTGGGCCAGCCTTTTTGCCCTCGGGCAGGAAGCGGAAAATGCGCCCGTGGCGGACGACGTCGATCATCCCCCACTTCTTCACGCGAAGATAACGGGCGACCCAGGCCTTGTTGCCCCCCTCGGTCGGAAACCACTGCTTTTCCTGGATGATGCCGCGGTAGAGATCGGAGAAAACGAACGAGCCATCGGGCGCGGTCTCGGTCCACACGGGCCGGAAATAGGCGTGGGTGCTGCGGATGAATTCGCTCTTGGGAAACGAGTTGTCCGCCACGCCGAGCCCGTCTTTCCAGTCGATCGTGCTCATGCGCAGAAAGCGGCCCACCGGCTCGCACGTCACCACGCGGCCGTAAAATTCCGGCATCAAATGACTGCGCAACACCGTCTGCCCGCAGCAGGCCGACAGATCCTTGAGGATGCGCTTTTCGTCAAAATGGTAGCCGCCCGAGGAGTCGTCCCACACCGGGCACGTGGTATACGGCACGCGGTAGCCCGGCGCGTGCTCGGGAACCTTCAGGATCGGATACCCGGCCGGAAGCTGGAAGGAGTGCGCGGGATTCGCCCCGCCCGCCCACGAGCAAAAAAGCCGCCCGTCGTCATCCCGCGCCAGGCCCCACTGGCTGATGCGCGCGACATCGTGCTTGCCCGGCGTCAGCTTGCCGTCGGCGTAGCGAAAGCGGAAATCATTCGTGCAAATCGTGTTGTCGAGATTCCACAGCATCCCGGTGTTTTGATGCTCGATGTTCCCGCCGTTCTTGGTGCCCTCATAGACCACCTCGTGGCGGTCCGCGACGCCATCCTTGTTGTCATCGAAATAGGCATACACCGAATTCGACTGCGTGAAGTTCACCAGCACCCGGTCGTGCAGCGCGAGCACCGTGCGCGGGAGGATGACGTTGTCGATAAACACCGTGCGCTTGTCCATGATCCCATCGCCGTCCGTGTCCACGAGCTTCACCACGCGGCTCACGGGATCGAGCTGCTTCGTGGCGTGCTCGTCCTGCATGTAAGTGCGCCACTCGCAGACATACATCGCCCCGTTGCCATCGAAGGCGAAGCTCGCCGGCTCCTCGACCATCGGCTCGCTCGCGATGCACTCCAGCCGGTAGCCCTTCGGGATTTCCATCAGCTTGATCTGCTCCGCCGGAGTGATCGCGGGAAAGGTCGTGTCGGGATTCCAGCCTTCCTTTTCCTGCGCGAGCAGGGTGCCGGCGGAGGCAAGAACGAGGGCGGCACTGAAAACGGCAGACGCCAGGCGCGCGGTTCGGGATGCGGAGGAGGTCGGAGGTGTGGGGATCATGTGAAACGGTGGGGTTGGATGTTGCTGGGGGATAAAGCCGCGAGGCTGCGCGAAATAATGCTAGGAATTTGCTTTTTCATCTAAGTCGGAGAATACACTGGGGAGCCTGTCTGGGAAGGAGAAAAGGGGGTTGGCACGAGCACTTCGAGGACGCCTATTCCAAGGTGCTGCTCGATGGCGAAACCATCATCGGAGCTTTTCTTGTCAGCAGGCGTGGCAAAGACGAACTCCACATCCACGTGGAGGCCTCCGCCCCCGAGAATCAATCGCAATCAGGCCTCATCGCCGCCACCCTCCGCCATGCCTCCTTTTCCCAGTGCGCGGAAGGATTTCCAAGAGTCTACACCTGGCGTGCCGATAGCCACAAACACCCACAAACCGCCAACGCCGCCCTCCGCCAAGGCGGCACCGAACTCCCCCCAAGGCATTTCCTAGAAAAGGCGTTGGGTTTCTCCATCGGCAAGGCCTAGCTAGGCGGCTCGCCCCTATCAAGTTTCAGGGTGGCTACCGCATAAAGTAAAACCAAACAACTTGACAAGTAATACCCTTGGAAGTAATACTTACCACATGAAAGTGACGGTTAAAGGCCAAATTACCATCCCTATCGCCATGCGCGAACGCTTCGGGTTGCGACCGGGAACCGAGGTTGAGTTTGTCGCCACAGAAGGGACTCTGCAGATGAAGCCGCGCAAGCGGAGCCGGAAGAAGGCGAGCGCCTTCGATCATTGGCTGGCCAAGGCGGCGGGTTCGGCCCAAAAAGGCATGACCACGGATGAAATCATGGCAATTACCCGAGGGGAGGATTGAGGCCATGGTTCTAGTCGATACCAACGTGCTGCTCGATATCGCGACCCAGGACGCGGTTTGGTTTGAATGGTCGAGCGGGCAGCTTGCTTCCTTGATCAACACGCGGGAGGCCGCCATCAATCCGGTCATCTACGCTGAACTCGCCCCGCTCTACCGGAACGCGCGGGAACTGGATTTGAATCTGGTCCCTCCCTCAGATTTCCGCCGCCTGACCTTACCGTTTTCGGTAGGATTTCCTGCGGCCCGTGCGTTTCAGGCCTACCGCAAATCCGGCGGCCAACGGACAGCTCCACTGCCCGACTTTTTCATCGGTGCCCATGCAGAGGCGGAAGGGCTGGTGTTGTTGACACGCGATGCCGCCCGGTATCGGACCTATTTCCCGAAGGTGAAGTTGATTTGCCCGTGAGGGCACAATTCATGAAGCCGAATTCATGAAGCCGGGCTTTCTGAAGATGATGCCCATGGAAGGCCAGTGGGAAAACACCTTCCGCTACGACCGCAAGAAGCGGCTGGTGATCCTCAATGGAGTGAAATGCAAATGATCCCGTTCAATCCGCGCGCCAACAAGCCTAACGGATGCGGAATGGTTTTGTGAGAGCAGGGGAAACCGATATCCCTTGTGTGGTTGGCACGAGCTCCTACACATGATTACGCGGCAAATTCGGGTGGGAGAATGATGGTAGGAAATGCGAGATGAAAAATTTGGCTGGGTGGCAACTATTTGGAGCATCGAACTTGCCTCACGCTTCAAATTTTGCGCCCCGGAGTCAGTCATCGAGGCCTTGAGAAAAACCTATCAGATCGAGGCGTTTAGGTGAGTTAGCGATAATTGGTTATTTATGGGGTGAGATCGACCAGGGTCGTCAACCCCCTTTTCCCCTTCCCAGGCCGACTCTCCAGTGTATTCTCCGCCTTAGGTGAAAAAGCAAATTCCTAGCATTTGGATGAGGGGAAACAGCGCTTTAGATTTACGCAAGGATTTGGCGGATGCGTTCCGGAGTCATTTCGGGAGCGTTGGGAGGGGCGACGAGGAGCAAGTCTTCTGTGGCCGGGGGATTGGTTTCTTCGGTTCCTGCGCTGAGGCCGCGTTTGAGCAAATCGGCTGCGACATCCTTGAGTTTCCGACCTTCGTGATCGGCGAGAAGTTTGATTTCGCGGGCGAGATCTGGCGGGAGCTCGATGGTGGTTTTCATCTGAGGAATTTAGCTGGTTTGCTGTCAACTGAGGATAAAGGGACAGGAGTGTCCCTTCTCCTTATGAGAAATTGTAGGCGTCCATATCGAACACTACAGTCACATCCTCGGGCAGGGTGGTTTTTTTCAGCACGGTCTGGACGTGGTTGGTGAGCGGGCGGGCTTTGTTTGAGCGGAGGGTGATCTGGAAGCGGAACTGGTCGTGGGATTTTACGAGGGGGCTGGGGAGGACTTCGCCGAGGGTGATTCCATCGGGCAAATCCTCCTTCAAACGGAGGTGCAGGGTCTGGAGGGTGAATTCGGCGCGGCGCTCGTGGGTGGAGCGGGCTGTCAGCACCGCGCAGTGGGCGAAGGGCGGGAAGCGGAACTGGCGGCGCATTTCCATTTCCTGCTCCGCGTAGCCATCAAAATCGTGTTTCCGTGCGAATTGGATGCTCGGTGAGTGCGGCGTGAAGGTCTGCACGATGACCTCCCCCTCCAGTTCTCCCCTGCCCGCCCGCCCGGCGACTTGGGTGATGAGCTGAAAAGTGCGCTCGCCCGCGCGGAAATCCGGGACGTGCAGGCCGAGGTCGGCGTTGAGGATTCCGACCAAGGTGACGTTGGGAAAATGCAGGCCCTTGGCGATCATCTGGGTGCCGATGAGGACGTCGATCTTGTTCGATTTGAATTTCCGCAGGATGTCTTTGAGCGCGTTCTTGCGGCGCATCGCGTCGGCATCGATGCGGGCGAAACGGGCTTCCGGCAGGACTTTCTGGAGGACCTCCTCGACCTTCTGCGTGCCGTAGCCCTGCAGCGCGATGCCGGGATTTTTGCACTCCGGGCATTTCTTCGGAACGATGGACTGATGGCCGCAAACATGGCAGACGAGGCGCTCATCGGTGCGGTGGTAAGTGAGCGCGACGGCGCAGTGCGGGCAGGTGCAGGCATGGCCGCAGGAATGGCATTGCAGCGAGCGGGCGAAGCCGCGGCGGTTGAGGAAAAGGATGGATTGCTCGCCCTTCGCGAGGCGCTGCTCAAGGGCGGTGCGGAGGCGGTCGGAGAGGATCGCGACCTGGCCTTTCTGTTTCTGCTTTTCCAAACGCATGTCGATCACACGAACGAGCGGCATGGAGTGCGCGTCGGCGCGCTTGTCGAGGCGGAGCAGGTGGTATTTCCCGGAAAGGCAGTTCTGCCAGCTCTCCAGTGAGGGAGTGGCCGAGCCGAGGACGACGGCGCACGGCTCGAACGCACTGCGCAGCACGGCCACATCGCGGGCGTGGTAGCGGGGCTGGCTCTCCTGCTTGTAGGAGGACTCGTGCTCCTCATCGACGATGATCAGCCCGAGGTTCGGCAAGGGCGCGAACACGGCGGAGCGCGCACCAATTACGATGCGTGCCGTACCTTTGCGAATGCGGTGCCACTCGTCGAATCGCTCACCCTGAGAGAGGTGGGAGTGGAGCACGGCGACCTGGTCATTGAGCTGCGAGAACCGCGCCTTGAAACGGCGGACGGTCTGCGGCGTGAGGGCGATTTCCGGGACGAGGACGAGCACCGTTTTCCCGAGATCAAGCGCGGCCTGCGCGGCCTGGAGATAGACTTCGGTTTTGCCGGAGCCGGTGACGCCTAAAAGAAGATGGGGAGAGGGCGTGAGGGGGGGAGTGGGAGAGAGGGAAGATTTGATGGCTTCGAAAGCTTCCTGCTGCTGGTCGTTGAGGGTGAGGGGCTCGGAGGGGACGATGGTCTCGTCCGCCTCGGGATCGCGGCGGACATCTTCCTCGCCGATCGTGATGAAACCTTTCTCCACGAGGCTTTTCAGGGAAGGCGCGGAGTTTTCTCCGAGGTCGGCGACGGCGAGGGTGCGGTCGGGCGCGTGGAGCAAGAGGGTGAGGATGGCGTGCTGTTTCGCGGCGCGCTTCTCCAGTTTCGCGAGCGCCTCGGGATCGGGATCCGCCACGGCGGTGGCGATGCGGCGGGTCTTCGCGGAATTGTCCTCCGTGCGCACCGCCTCCGGCAGGATAGAGCGGATCACGCCCTCGATACTGGATCCATAGTAGTCCGCGATCCAATGCGCGGTTTTCAGAAGCACAGGCGTAATCAGCGGCTCGGGGTCGATCAGGGATTTTACCTCGCGCATCGCGAAGTCGCTTTGTTCCGGCGGTGGCGTCACCGAAAGCACCGTGCCGGAGCTCGTCTTCTGGCGTATCGGCACGCGCACCCGGCAGCCAGCCACGACTGCCAGCCCCTCGGGGATGACATAGTCGAAGACGAGCTCAGAAGGGCCATCGATGAGAACGCGGGCGATCACGGGGGGAGTCTAGGATCATAAATCTCAAATTGACTACGTTATACTCCGTCTAAGCGATCAGTCTTCGATTATTGATGGTATTCGCTAATGCTCTTGCCACTTTCTAAACTTTAAACTTCAAGGAATAGCCTCCTGTGACAAACTTACCGCGTGCTTCCTGAAATCCTTACGAACATCCCCGGGCCAATATCCCTCGGGCTAGCGAAGCGTTTGGCGGAGGCCGAATGCCGGAATACCACGTTCCTGACAGATGACTGGCCAGTCTTCTGGGAGCGGGCGGAGGGCGCGAACGTGTGGGATGCGGATGGCAACCGTTTCCTAGATATGACCAGCGGCTTCGGCGTGGCGGGAATTGGGTATGGGTTCACGGGCGAGGCGCTGCGTCAACAGAGCGTTTCCCTCATGCACGCGATGGGCGATGTCCATCCGGCGCGGGTCAAGGTGGAGCTTTGCGAGGCGCTCTCCGAGATCACCTTCGAAAAATGGCAGGACAGGAAGGGAAAATGCCTGTTCGGGAATTCCGGCTTCGAGGCGGTGGAGGCGGCTCTGAAAACCGCCGTGCTGGCAACGGGGCGCAACGGGATTCTTTCCTTCGAGGGTGGTTACCATGGCCTCGGCTACGGGGCGCTGCTCGGGCAAGGGATCGGCTGGTTCAGCAAGACGTTCGAAGGGCAGCTCGCGAAGGTGACACGGCGGCTGGCGTTTCCCCGGACGGAAGCGGAACTGGCCATGTTCAAGAAGCAGCTTTGGAAAATCGATGGGGTCGGGATCGGCGCGGTGCTGGTGGAGCCAATTCAGGGACGCGGCGGAATCGTGGTGCCGCCGCAGGGATTTCTAACAGAACTCCGCAAGTGGTGCGATGCGGTCGGCGCGTCACTCGTTTTCGATGAGATCTACACCGGCTTCTGGCGCACGGGAAAAATGTTCGCCTGCGAGCGGGAAGGTGTTTTCCCAGATCTCATCTGCCTCGGCAAGGCGCTGGCGGGCGGCTTCCCCATCTCCGTCTGCATCGGCAAGGCAGAGATCATGGACGCCTGGCCCGAGACTCACGGCGAGGCGCTGCACACCAGCACGTTCCTCGGAAACCCGATGGGCTGCGCGATGGCCATCGAGGCGATACGCCGTTACCGCGAACCAGAAACGCAAGCCATGGTTGCCGCCGCATCGCAGCATCTTGCCGCCGCGCTCCAGACACTGTCCGACCTGCCCTTTGTAAAAAACATCCGCGGCGAAGGGCTGATGATGGGCGTGGAAACCGATAGCGGCGAACGCGCGCTGAGTGCCGTGAAAGGCTTACTGCAGGACGGCATCATTGTCCTCCCCGACGGCCCGCACGGCGATGTCGTGGCGCTCACTCCGCCGTTCTGTGTTTCCAAGGAGGAAATTGATTTCGCTATCGGGAAACTGCGCGGGCGATTGGGGGGAGCACACGCGCCCTCGCGTGTTGTTTCCGGCGCCCCCGCCGGAAACTTGGCTTAAGATAGGGCGGGCGTTGATTCGGCTATGCGGCGCGAATGGTCTTTCCGACCGACGGAGAGCGAGGGCGCACTCCGCGACACGCGGGGGCGCGTGTGCTCCCCGAAGACCCATCATCGCCCCTTGCCCTAGCCGCACGCATCGGCTAGTGAATGGGCGCACTTTTCCCGCGAACGCCTTTGCTTCACCTCAATCCCACCCCGCTCACCCTTTGGCTTGGCATCGCCGCTTTGCTCGGGGTGGCTTGGCTTTGCGTCGTTTCATGGAAACGCAGCCCGCATCGAGGGCGCACCGCTGCCTTGGAAATGCTGCGATTTTTCATCACTGTCATCGTGGTTATCCTGCTTTGGCAGCCAGAGTGGCGCACGATCATCAATCCCACCACGAAGCCAAAGATTGCGATTCTTTGGGATGATTCGGGTTCCATGAAAACCCTCGATGCCCGCATGCCTGCCGCGCTGGCCGGTGAGGGGAAAGCGGACTCCATCGTCGCCCGCTCCGAGTGGGTGGAGAAAGCCCTCGCCTCGGATCTCTGGACTCCGCTGCGTTCCGGCGGCGCGAACGATCTGATCACCCGCCCCTTCGCCACCCCGGCCAGTGAAGGGCTCAACGGCACCGACCTCAGCGAGCCGCTCGAAAGCCTCCTGAAAGAGGAAAACAACCTCCGTGCCGTTATCCTGCTCAGCGACGGCGATTTCAACCTCGGCCAGCCACCCGTCGGCGCAGCGCAGAAATACCGCCTGCGCGACGTGCCGATTTTTACCATACCTGTTGGCACCGAGACACGCCTGCCGGATCTCGATCTGCTCACCGTCACCGCCCCCACCTACGGCATCGTCGGCGAGAACGTGCAGATCCCTTTCACGATCCGCTCCTCGCTGGACCGGCAGGTGCGCACCATCGTCCGCCTCCGCGACGAGTCCGGCCGCGAGCGCACCAAGAACATCGTCCTTGCGCCGAATGCCGAGACCTACGATTCCATACTCTGGCGCCTGGAAAAGGAAGGCTCCTCCACCCTCACACTCTCCGTCCCGGTCGAGGACGGCGAGCTGGTTTCCGCCAACAACTCCCGCGCCTTCACCATTTCCGGACGGCCCGAACGGATCCGCGTGCTGATCGTCGAGACCCTGCCGCGCTGGGAGTTCCGTTTCCTCCGCAACGCCCTCCAGCGCGATCCCGGCGTCGAGCTTTCCTGCCTGCTACTTCGCCCCGAGTTGGGCCCAGGCGGGGGGGCGGATTACATCGAGAAATTTCCTGAGACCTTGGAGGAGCTTTCGAAATTCGATGTCGTCGTGCTCGGCGATGTCGGCGACGGGGAAAACCAGCTCACCAAGGAGCAATGCGCCCTGATCCGCGGCCTCGTGGAGAACCAGGCTTCCGGCGTCGTGTTCCTGCCCGGTCGGCAGGGCAACCAGTTCACGCTCCTCGACACCGAGCTTTCCGATCTCATCCCGGTCGTTCTCGATGATAAAAACAAGCAAGGTCTCCCGGAAACCCTCGCCACCCCGCTCAACCTCACCACCGAAGGCCGCGCCTCGTTGCTTACCATGCTCGGCGATTCCGAGGAGGAAAACCCCGAGATCTGGCGGCGCTTGCCGGGCTTTTTCTGGCACGCCCCGGTCATCCGCGCGAAGGGCGGCACGGAAGTCCTCGCCACCCACGCAAACCGCCGCGGCCCCTACGGCCCGGTGCCGCTGATGGTCACCAAAGCTGCGGGCAGCGGCAAAGTCCTGTTCATGGGCATCGACTCCGCATGGCGCTGGCGGCGCGGCGTGGAGGATCTTTATCATTACCGCTTCTGGGGCCAGGTCGCGCGCTGGATGTCGTACCAGCGCAACATGGCCGCGGGCCAGCGTGTGCGCCTTTTCTACACCCCTGAGCGGCCCGAACCCGGCGCGACCGTCACCATTAACGCCAACGCCTTCGACGCGAACGGCGCCCCGCTCAAAGAAGGCGCGGTGTCCGTGGACATCGCCTCGCCGGACGGCAAGAGCCAGCGCATCGAGCTCCAGAAAAACGAAACCGAGTGGGGCTCCTACGCCGGGCGTTTCAAGGTGGATCTGCCAGGGGCATGGAAACTCCGGGCCACGGTTTTCGGAGCCTCCGATCTGCCTACGGAAACCACCATCCTCGCCCAGGGCGTGGACATTGAGAAAACCAGCCAGCCCGCACGCCCGGATGTTCTGGAGGAAATCGCTAGGGTCTCTCGCGCCCGCAGCATTCTTCCCGACCAACTCCCCGATCTCATCGGCGAGATCAACGCCTTGCCGGAACCGCGCCCCCTCGAAAACCGCATCCCCCTCTGGTCGCACTGGGCCACCCTCGTGATCCTGATTCTCCTGTTGGGGACTTTCTGGGTCGGACGGAAGCTGAACGGTGCATTCTAGTAGGATCCGTTTTAAAAATCGACAGCCCTCAAACCACCCCGCACGCGCCCGGATACCAAGCGGGCAGGACGGTGGCTTCGTCCTGGAAGCGGGCGAGGATCTCCGTTGGGACGTGACGCTTGTGGGCGATGACCGTATAGACATGCTCCGCGAACCATCCGTCGCACAACGTCCATAAGCCTTTCTTGCCTTTCGCCTCACCCCAGCTGTTCTCCACCAGCCATTTCCGCGGACATCCATCCGCTGCGAGATCGACGCCGATCAGCGCCATCGCGTGCGACGAAGCACCGGCGTGAAATCGCGTGCGCTGCGCTTTCGTGATCGCGAGATCAATCCCGAAAAGGCTGCTGTAGTCGAAAAGGTCGGGAGCCATCAGCCCATGCTCCGTGGATTGGTCGAAGCCCATGTTCACCGCAAACCACAGCGGCTCGTTGGCGAGGATGGAGGCCTTCGCAATTTCTTTCATCGTCTCCGCTCCGACATTCACAAAATTCATACACTCCTCGCCCACCATATTGCGGGCGCGATCAAAGCAGTAATGCTTGTTCCAATCGTTGTGCGGATCGTTGTAGAGGCATACGTAATCGCCCAGCGAGGTGCCGACGTATTTCTCATAGAAAGACCGCGGCGTGTGTGTCTCCGGAGCGCTCAGCCCTTCATCCTCCACGCTAGCAGAATCCGCTACCTCTGCCTTTTTATCCGCGCTCTTGCATATCCGGAAACGCCACTCGAACTCCACCGGCGGCTCGCCGAGGTTGATGGCAAGGAAACGATAAACCTCCTTCAAGGCGGAAACCTTTTCCGCTCGCAATGCATCCACGTCGGCACCGTCCTCGTGAAGCTCGATCATCCGCGCGGCATGGTGGCGCAGCAACCGTCCGAGAATCACGTTGAGCGTGTTGGTCTCGGAACTCGATTTCGTCTCGGGCATCGCGGATAGAGGCGCTACGCCATATTTACCAACCAGCGCTGTGAGGAAATTCCACCAGCCGCCCTCCTCGGGAGAATTCTTGTTCACCAACTCCCAGTCGCGATCCATGAAATCCGCGCCGCGCAGCTCAATGACGGATTCCAGATAGAGGTTGGACTTCTCCATCTTGTCCCAGAACTGCAGATACGCCGTGGAAAAATCGAACGACTCCATCTTGTGCTCGCGCATCACCTGCGGGCGCAGCGTGTTGAGCCCCGCGAACAACCAGCATCGACCGGATTGCTTCTGGTCGGTCACTCCCTCGCGCTTGATCCGGTGACTGAAGTGCCCGTCCTCGCCCCGCAGCGCGTCGCGGTCAAGCGCTAGCGAATCGATAGCGTTGTTCGTAACCGCGTTGTGCAAAGCCCTGTCCTCGCGCGACATCACATATCCCTTACGGAGATCCTTGAGAAGATCCGTGGTCAGCACACCTTGGGTTGATTTGGCTTCGGGCGCGGCGGGGTGTGTCATTAGGTGGGGTGTCATACTGTTCTCTTAGATACTGGCGGGCGGAAAGTATTGCGGCGGCAGTCCATCTGTCCATGTCGGAATCCATGATCTTGAAAATCTAACGCAGACCATGCAGGTCAGATCCGCTCCCCCACCAAAAAACGCAAGCCGCTACGCGTTTCCGCGACAATTACCTTGCACCCCATTCAGCCACATCCGAGCTTGTTCCCGATTTATGAAACGAATCCCATCCCATTCCGAACCGAGGGTTGCGATTTCGCTGGAGATGGAATGGGCTTACAAGCGCCACCTCCAGATCTACGCAGGCAGCCAACACTACGCGGACGAAGCGGGCTGGCTCTGTAGCGTGAACCCCGCCATCGACCGCATGCTCTAGCTCGGTGCGGACGGACGCCCCAACTACGACGGCATCATCGCCCGCGCCACTCCCTCCCTAGCCGCCGCCGCGAAAAAGCCGGCAAACCTCTCGTCAACGTCTGGCTCAACTCCCCCGTCCGCGATCTACCCAGCGTATTTCCCGACTTCGAGGCTTCCGGTGCCATGGCCGCCGAGCACCCCATCGGGCGCACTATTGCTGATGACATCACCCGCCTCCGCCTGGAACGCGCGAAACGCCGCATAGTCGAGACCGAGACCCCCATGAAAGACGTCGCCATCGACGCGGGCTTCCGCAACGCCGACCACTTCTACAAGGTCTTCACCCGCATTGAAAACATCCCCCCCTCCCAATACCGCGTGGAAAGGCAGCAGGCATTTCCGCAGAAGGTTTGTAACTTTAAATTTCAAACTCTAAACCTCAATCGGCTCCCTCGGGAACCTCACCAAGGCAGCGGAAACGCCCGATTGAAGGAGAAGACCTTGTCGCGGATGGCGTGGAGCTTGGCGGTGTGGGTGTGATCGGCGAGGGCTTCGGCGATAAAGTCGGCGACCTGTTCGACGTCCTTTTCCACCATCCCGCGGGTGGTGACGGCGGGGGTGCCGATGCGGATGCCGGAGGGCTTCATGGGGCTGCCGGTGTCAAAAGGGATGCCGTTCTTGTTGACCGTGATGCCCGCCTCGTCGAGGGCTACGGAGGCTTCCGAGCCGTTGAGGCCTTTCGGGCGGAGATCGACGAGCATCACGTGGTTGTCCGTGCCGCCGGAGCAGATTCGGAAACCGTGGTGCGTGAGGCGGGCGGCGATGGCCTGCGCGTTTTTCACGACCTGCGCGGAGTAGGTTTTGAACTCCGGCTTGAGCGCCTCGCCGAAGCAAATGGCTTTTGCCGCGATAACGTGCATGAGCGGGCCACCTTGGATGCCGGGGAAGACTTGGGAGTCGATTTTTTTCGCGAACTCTTCTTTACAAAGGATGATCCCACCGCGCGGGCCGCGCAGGGACTTATGAGTGGTGGAGGTGACGAAATCTGCATGCGGAAACGGGCTGGGATGCACCCCGGCGGCGACCAGACCGGCAATGTGCGCCATATCCACGAAAAGGTAAGCGCCGACTTCGCGGGCGAGTTTCCCCATGCGCTCGAAATCGATGATCCGCGAGTAAGCGGAAGCGCCCACGGTGATGAGCGTGGGCTTGAGCGTGCGAGCGGTTTTTTCCAACTCAGCGTAGTCGATGCGCTCGTCATCCGGCGAGACTCCGTAGTGGGTCACTTCGTAAAAGCGGCCGGAGAAATTCGCTTTGTGGCCATGGGTAAGGTGGCCGCCGTGGGAGAGATCCATGGTGAAAATTTTATCTCCCGGCTTGAGCACGGAGAAATAGACGGCGGTGTTCGCCTGCGAGCCGGAGTGCGGCTGGACGTTGGCATGATCGGCTCCGAAAAGCTCCTTGGCGCGCTCGATGGCGAGGGTTTCCACAACGTCCACGTATTCGCAGCCGCCATACCAACGTTTCCCAGGGTAGCCCTCGGCGTATTTATTGGTGAGCAGCGATCCCTGCGCCTCCATCACGGCGGGCGAGGCGAAGTTTTCCGAGGCGATCAGCTCGATGTGGTTCCGCTGGCGGTGCTCCTCGCCGACGATGGCCGCGTAGAGCTCCGGATCGGTGACGGAAATGCGGCTGCCGGAGGATTTGCAAACACGAGATTCGTGGCGGCCGCCCTCGAATTCGGTGGCGATGAAGACGCTGGCCATTTCCATCGCGGTTTTGATATCGGTGTGTTTTCCGGAAAGGCAGAGCACGTTGGCATCGTTGTGTTTGCGGGTGGTGACGGTTTCCTCGACCGTGCGGACGTTCGCGGCGCGGACATGGGTGTGGCGGTTCGCGGCGATGCACATACCCACGCCCGAGGTGCAGGCGAGGATACCGAAATCGAAGGTGCCGTCCGCGACGTTGCGGGAAACGAGATTCGCGTAGTCCGCGTAATCCACCGAGTCCGGCGTGTCCGTCCCGAAATCCTCCACCTCATGCCCTGCGGCGCGGAGGTGGGCGACGATGGCGTTCTTCATTTCAAAGGCGCCATGATCGGCGCCGACGGCGATGCGGAGTGGGGATTGGCTCATGTGTCGGGGATGCATGCGCATTCAACGACGGGAAGTGGGGGTTGGAAACCGGAAATTTGGGGAAAGTTGCATCCCGCAATCTTTCGCTCGCATCTGGCGGGGTGGAAGCTAAGAATCGGGTTACGAAACGTTCCGCCTAGACCTCAAAAACCCCAAGTATGAATAGCATCGAAATCATTCTCTTCATTGTCGCCGTTGTCGGCGTAATCGCCCTCGGCATTTGGAAAAGCCGTGACGAGGCGGGCGCGGAAACGAACGCTTCAGATTACTTCCTTGCGGGTCGCGGCCTGACTTGGTGGCTCGTCGGCTTCTCGTTGATCGCGGCGAATATCTCGACTGAGCAGTTCGTAGGCATGTCCGGATCTTCCGCGAACTGGCTGGGCATGGCCATCGCCTCCTACGAATGGATCGCTGCAGTCACGCTCGTCATCGTCGCGTTCTGGTTCCTACCCCGCTTCCTCAAGGCCGGCCTATACACCATCCCGGAGTTCCTCGAATATCGCTTCGAT
This sequence comes from Prosthecobacter debontii, assembly GCA_945869855.1. Taxonomy (GTDB): domain Bacteria; phylum Verrucomicrobiota; class Verrucomicrobiia; order Verrucomicrobiales; family Akkermansiaceae; genus Luteolibacter. The sequence continues at coordinate 4,958 of CAMBQC010000015.1, read as the reverse complement.
GCTGTTGCCCGTTTCACGATGGCCATCCCGGCGATCGTCACTCTGGTCTTCGTGGCGACCTCCTCGGTCATCTTCTCGGGTGCGAAGTTCATCTCGGAGTATTACAACACAGTGCCGGTTCTCAACAACCTGACGGCGATGTGCTGGCTGATCGCCATCTTCGCGGCGGTCTATGTTTTCGTAGGAGGCTTGAAGGCTTGCGCTTGGACTGATTTGATTTGGGGAGCGGCCCTGATACTCGGAGGGATTGTCGTCCTAGCCTTCGCGATGAGCGCGCTTTCCGACAGGTCGCCGGAAGACCTGATCCAGACCAAGGTGGCGAACTCCAGCGCGACGGTGGCAGATCTCGAAGGTGCCGGTGCCTGGGAGCGGCTGATGCTTCTCAACGATGGAAAGAATGGCGAGGCCGTGGTGCGAAACGGAGATAATCTCTCAGGTGGCAAAATGCACATGGTGCGCCCGAAAGAGGACTCCGACATCCCGTGGACCGCGCTGCTCATCGGGCTATGGATTCCCAACCTCTTCTATTGGGGGCTCAACCAGTATATCGTCCAGCGAACGCTCGGTTCCAAGTCGCTCGCGGAGGGACAGAAGGGCATTGTTTTCGCCGCTTTCCTCAAGCTCATCATTCCTTTCGTAGTCGTCATCCCCGGCATCCTTGCTTTCAACCTGTTCTCGGGCGACCTGCAAAAAGGAGCCCAATCCTCCAACCAGACAATCATCGAGAAGGGCGGACAGGCCGCCGTCTATAAAGTGAACACCGAGTTCGTGAAGTTGGAACCAGCGCTTGCGGCAACAGTCTTTGCCGCGAACGCGAAAGCCGCCGGAGGCCAAGTGGATCTGCCTGCGGACGCAACTGCTGAGCAGATCGCCGCGCAGATCAATGCATTTGCCAGTAAGGCAGGAAACTCTGCGGGCGATCTCAAGGGCTATGATTACGATGCCGCGTTTCCCGTACTGGTGCGCAACCTGATCAAGCCTCACCCGCTGATCTCATGGTTCGTGCTGGCCGCACTCTGCGGAGCCGTCATCAGCTCACTGGCCTCGATGCTCAACTCTGCCTCGACGATCGCTGCGATCGACCTCTATTCCAAGGCCACCGGCGTTACGGATTCAACCAAGCTGGTCTTCGTAGGCCGCATGTTCGTGGTGATCTTCGTTATTCTTGCTGCACTCATCGCCCCGCAGCTCAGCAACTTTGCATCGATCTTCTCATACATTCAGGAGTTCCAAGGCTTCATCTCTTCGGGAATTCTGGGCGTGTTCATCTTCGGCTTCTTCTCGCCGCGCACCCCACGCTGGTTCGGCATGATTGGCATCGTGACCAACATCGTGTCCTATGGCGCTCTAAAATGGGTGTTCGGCCCGATGATTGTCGAAAAGGGTTGGTGGTACGCGAAGGAAATGGCCTTCCTGGATCGGATGGCCATCTGTTTCACCCTCGTCATGCTAATCGGCGCGATTGTCACCATCCTCAAGCCGCTGGCCAAGCCGGTCATACTTCCGGTAAACGACCAGATCGAGCTGACCACATCCTCCGGCGCGAAGGTGGTGGGCTTCGTGGTAGTTGCGTTAACAATCGCCCTCTACGCGGTTTTCTGGTAACGCCACCGTTGATTCACCCGCCATGCTTTCCCTGAACACCCCCATCGACAGCCTCGTTTCCGAGGCGGGTGCCGCGCTGCTCTCCCGCTACGGCGTCTCATCTACGGCGGTTGCCGTAGCTCCGGGAAGGGTGAACCTGATCGGCGAACACATCGACTATTGTGACGGCTTTGTGCTGCCCTTCGCGATCCAGCGGGCGGTGGTGATCGCCGCTGCTCCGAACGGGACGCCGGTAGCGCAGGTCGCAACCTCGTTCGATGTCCAGGGCGCGGTGATCCCGACCGGCGTGCCTCAGGAAATTTCAGATCCGAAATGGTCAAACTATCTGCGCGGCGTGATCGAGGGCTTCCGGCTGCGCGGGATCGAGGTGCCGGGGTTCGACGCCTTCATCATCTCCAGCCTGCCGGTGGGCGCGGGGCTTTCCTCCTCCGCCGCGCTGGAGTGCGCCATGGCGACTTTGTTGGAAGATTTCACGGGAACATCGCTCGGCACACGTGAGAAAGCTCTGCTCGCACAGAAAGCGGAGCATGATTTCGCGGGCGTGCCCTGCGGGATCATGGATCAGTTCGCCTCCGCCTTCGGAAAGGCAGACCAACTCATCCTGATCGACTGCCGCTCCACGGAAACGGAGATGGTGCCCTTCGCTGATCCCGCGCTGACCATCCTTGTATCTAACACCAAAGTTTCCCACGAGCTTTCCGACGGCGGCTACGCGGCGCGCCGGAAAAGCACGGAGGACGGCCTTGCCGCCATCGGCAAGGCGAGCTGGCGCGATGTCACCCCTGCGGATCTCAATGGTGCTGAGGGGAAAATGGATGAGGTGACTTTCCGCCGCAGCCGTCATGTCGTCGGTGAAATCGCGCGAACCATCGGTGCGGTGGATGCGTTGAAAGGGAATGATTTTTCCAAGCTCGGCGGCCTCATGTATGCCAGCCACGATTCCCTGCGTGATGATTTCGAGGTTTCCTGCCCGGAGCTCGACCACCTTGTGAAAACCGCGCGCGGCCTAGAGGGCGTGATCGGCGCGCGGATGACAGGCGGCGGTTTCGGCGGGTCGACGGTCACCCTCTGCGAGGCGGGCAAGGCGGAAGCCATCGCCGCCGCTCTCGTGGCATCCTACGAGATGGAGTTCGGCTTCGCGCCGGAAATCTTCGCCACCCGCCCCGCGGAGGGTGCGAGATTGGTGTGAGGTTTTCCGCTTTGACCTAATGTCCATCCGTTTCAAGGCGGATCTGATCTTTTTGATGGAGCGTCTCGATGAGGCAACACGCCGTATGATTTTTCGTGAAAAGGCGGTTGAATGCCGCGAATCGGCTGCTAAAATAATGTTATGCTAGGAATTACATACGTATTTTCTACGTTCAAATGCCAGCAACCAAACAAATTATGAAAACCCTGAGTATTGCCACCGTAATTGCCGCACTCATCCTATCCTTGGGCGCCGCGCATGCCCGCACCTGGAAAAATTCCGACGGCTCGAAAACCTTCGTGGGCGAACTGAAAGCATACAACGCCGACACTGGCAAGGTCACGGTCACCCTCGACAACGGCAAGGAACTGACTTTCACGCAGGACAAGCTTTCCGAAGATGACATCGCATTCCTCAAGGAAAAGGGCACCATCGCACCACCCGCTCCCGCCGCCGCGGCGTCTTCCGTGAAAGTGGCAGCGCCGCCCGAAGTCCTCCCCGATCCCGATGGTAAAGAAGCGGATATGACCAAGCCGGTGCAGGTATTCATCATGATGGGGCAGTCCAACATGCTGGGTTTTGGCAATCCCGGTCCGGTAAAAGGGGTTGCAGCTGAAAAATATCCATATCTCGTCGATGATGCCGGAAACTGGAATGTGCGGAAGGATGTGCGGAATGTCTTTTTCTGTATGGGAGCATTGAGATACAACGATTGGCTGACTTGCGAAAACGGCAATGGCTCCGGGAAGTTTGGGCCAGAAATCGGGATAGGAAATTATCTGGGTCATGCCATAGACGCCCCCGTTATGCTGCTGAAATCGTGCGTGGGCAATCGCGCTTTGGGCTGGGACTTGTTGCCTCCCAGCGCGGTAGGCACCGGGGCGAAGGGAGGATCATACCAAGGGGATTCGGAGAGTTCGAACCGAAAAGTCAGTGAAGAAGCCAAAGCGAAAAACGGCGGTTGGTATGCGGGCCTGCAGTACGATCAGGATGTGGGAGCCGCCCAAACCGCACTGAAGGATTTGGCCACCTATTATCCCGGCGGGACGAAATTCGAAGTCGCTGGATTCTTCTGGTGGCAGGGAAATGCCGAGGCGGGCAAGGGCAGCGTCGAAAATTACGACAAGAACCTGGCGTTTCTCTTCAATGATCTAAAAAAGGACTTCAACGCACCGAACGCCAAGTTCGTTTGTGCCACCTTGGGCGAGCACGGTATGGACGCCCCTCTCACCAAGAAGATGTTCGACTTCGTGGCACTCCCTGAATTCAAGGATCAGGCTGCGGTGTTCTTTACCCAACCTGTCGCCAATGGAGGAAGTAGCGGAGGCCATTACGGTGGCAATGGAGAGACATACATGAATGTGGGCGAAGGCATGGGGAAGGCCATGGTCGAGCTGCTCGCCCGGTAGGGACGATCCGGCTCGGTCGTCCCATTTCGGAAAAAAATTCTCTCCAAACGGCTCGCGGGCATTTAGTTTCCGGGCGTGGCAAATGTAGTGAAACCATCCCAAGGCAGCTCTCTCTGGAAAGACGCGTGGCACCGGCTGGCGCGGAACAAGCCGGCGCTTCTCAGTCTGGGCGTTTTAGTGGTTGTGGTGATCGCATGCTTCATCGTGCCGTTCCTGCCTTTCGTAAATAATCCGACGGTGATCAACCTCGCCAATCCCGCGGCAGCGCCGGATGGCGTTCATTGGTTCGGCACCGACCAGCTCGGGCGGGATCTCTTCGCGCGCGTGCTCTACGGCGGCCAAGTTTCTTTGCTTGTGGGCTTTGTGGCCACCGGCGTGGCGGTGATTATCGGCGTAATCTACGGCGCGGTTTCTGGGTATGTAGGGGGTAAGACCGATGCGGTGATGATGCGTTTTGTGGATATCCTCTTCGCCCTGCCCTTCCTTGTGCTGGTGATCCTTTTCGCGCTAGTAGTGGATGAACCTTCCTCTGATTTCACCACTTGGATCATCGAAACCACTGGCTGGGAACGCGACCGCGTCGCCCCCATCACCACGTTGATTCCGCTGTTCATCGCGATTGGCGCGATCGGCTGGCTCACCATCGCCCGCATCGTCCGCGCGCAAGTGTTGAGCGTGAAAAACCTGGATTTTGTGGAGGCCGCGGTCTCGCTGGGACTGAGCCGTTTCCGCATCCTATTCCGCCACATCCTGCC
>CAMBQC010000014.1 GCA_945869855.1 Prosthecobacter debontii | reverse complement strand
GAGCGCGGTATTATCAAGAAAATGGAAGAAGTCGAAATCGTCGGCATCCGCGACACCCAGAAGACCACCGTCACGGACATTGAAATGTTCCGCAAGCTGCTCGACGAAGGTCGCGCTGGTGACAACGTTGGACTTCTTGTCCGTGGTCTTAAGAAAAACGATGTTGAGCGCGGCCAGGTGATGGCTAAGCCAGGCACCGTGAAAGGCCACACGGTCTTCAAGTCCGAGATCTACGTCCTTTCTAAGGAAGAAGGCGGCCGCCACACTCCGTTTTTCTCGAACTACCGCCCACAATTCTACTTCCGTACGACCGACGTCACTGGTAGCATCAAGCTCCCCGAAGGCGTCGAGATGGTCATGCCCGGCGACAATATCGGCCTTGAGGTCGAACTCATCAACCCGATCGCCATGGAGCCAACCATGCGTTTCGCAATCCGCGAAGGCGGCCGCACCGTCGGCGCCGGACGCGTGGGCGAAATTATCAAATAAGTCAGACCCACGGTATCGCCGGTGAGCTTAGTTCACCAGTGAGCCAAGCGCTTGGGGCACCCCGAAAAACGGGGTGCCCTTAAGTCGCCTCAAACCCCTTCATTTTTCCATACTAACGCGTCAGTAGTTCAATTGGTAGAGCGTCGGTCTCCAAAACCGAATGTTGGGGGTTCGAGTCCCTCCTGGCGTGCCACTTTCCGTTAACCTAACACAACGAATGAATTTCCTCGAATACCTCAAGATCAACGATAGTTGGATCGCCTCGGGGATCATCTATGCGATTCTGATCATATCCCTTTTCTTTTTGTTCCGAAATCTGGCAAGGGTTTCCGGTTTTATCGGCGAAGTCAAAGGCGAGCTCCGCAAGGCAAGCTGGCCATGGGATTCCGATCCGAAGGCCAAGGGCTTTCGGAAATACAAGGAACTCATTGATTCCACCATCGTCGTCCTCATCGCTGTCATATTGCTTGCTGGCTTCGTCCAGTTCTGGGACTTCATTCAGATCCTCACCGTAGGTTTTCTGACCGATATCCTCCGCTAGTTTTCCATTTATCTCGCTAACCCCTTCCCGATAACCCGTTTAACCATGCCCGACGCCAAAAATTACAAAGACCAATGGTATGTCGTCCAAGTCCTTTCAGGGATGGAGGGCAAGGTGCGTGAACGCATCGCCCGCCAAGTCGAGGCCGAGGAGATGCAGGACTACATTCGTGAAGTCCTAGTCCCCACCGAAATCGTCTCCGAGATCAAGCGAGGCAAGAAAACCGAAACGAAGAAAAAGTTCTTCCCCGGCTACATCATCGTGAACATGTATCTGGCTACTGAGGATGGTCAGCTTGTTGAAAAAACATGGTTTTTTATCAAGGAGTTGGAGGGCGTTATTGGCTTTGCCGGCACGAAAGACCGTCCCACTCCGATGCGTCCTCGTGAAGTGGAAGCTATGCTTTCGCAGATCCAAGAGCGGGAGGAAACCGTTCGCCCGGCCATCTCCTTCGAGGTCGGTGATACGGTTAAAGTAGCCGATGGCCCTTTCCAATCTCAAACCGGAATCGTCGAGGAAATCGACCCAGAGCGCGGCAAACTCCGTGTCGCCGTCGATATCTTCGGCCGCACCACTCCCGTCGAACTCGAATACTGGCAGGTCGAGCGTGAGTAAGCATCCATTTCAGCATTTCAGTTTTCAGTTTTCAGTATTTACCAAACAACATCATGGCCAAGGAAGTCGTCAAAATCATCAAACTCCAGATCAAAGCTGGAGCCGCCAATCCATCTCCACCGGTCGGCCCAGCCCTCGGTCAGGCAGGGGTTAATATCATGGGCTTCTGCAAGGAGTTCAATGCGGCCACTCAAAGTCAAGCCGGCGACGTGCTTCCGTGCGTGATCTCGGTTTACAAGGACAAGTCCTTCACTTTCATCACCAAAAAGCCCCCTGCCGGCAACCTGCTAAAGAAAATCGCTGGACTTGCATCAGGATCTGGTGAACCGAACAAAAAGAAGGTCGGTAAAATCACCAAGGAGCAGCTCATGGAAGTCGTAAATATCAAGATGCCCGACCTCAACACCAAGGATCCCGAAGCCGCCGCGCGCATCCTCGCCGGCACCGCCCGCCAGATGGGCCTTGAGGTCGAGGGAATGTAAATCCGTCTCAGCTCCCCGCAAGGGAAGCACCCGCAAGAGGGTGGGCCGCAAGTCCCGTCCGTTATCACTGCAAACCAACAAACAACATGTCCAAACTACGCAGCAAACGCTACCGGAAAGCCGCCGAACTCGTCGGCACCGGAAAATCCTACTCCCTCACGGATGCCATCAGCACTGTGAAGAAACTTCCCGCCCCGAAGTTCACGCCCACCGTCACGCTTTCCTTTCGCCTTGGCGTTGACCCCCGCAAAAGCGACCAGATGGTCCGTGGATCCGTTTCCCTTCCGCACGGAACGGGTAAAAACGTCCGCGTAGTGGTCTTCGCCCAGGGTGCCGCCGCTGAGGCCGCCATTGCAGCCGGAGCCGAGCACGTTGGTTACGAGGATCTCATCAAAAAGGTGCAGGAAGGTTTCGTCGATTTCGACTCGGCCATCGCCACCCCCGACGCCATGGCGGAAGTCCGCAAGATCGCCCGTGTCCTCGGCCCGCGCGGCCTCATGCCGAACCCCAAGACTGGCACTGTGACAGACGATGTCGCCAAGGCTGTTAAGGAGGTCAAGGCAGGCCGGATCGACTATAAGCTCGATAAGAACGGCAACGTCTCTGGAGCGATCGGTAAAGCCAGCTTCGACGAAAAGCAGCTTGAGGACAACGCCCGCGCGTTCCTTGAAAGCGTTGCCCGCTCCAAGCCACCCTCAGCAAAAGGCAATTTCATCCAAGCGGTCACCCTCGCCGCCACCATGCTTCCGGGTCTCCCGCTTGAAGCTGCGGCCTACTCGAAAACCATCGCATAACACCAGCAAACTACGACAATGAATCCAGACAAAAAAATCATCATCGACAGCCTGCTGGCAAGGGTCAACGACTCGCCTTACGTCATCGTCATCGATTACACCGGCCTAACTGTTCCCCAGTTCAGTGAGCTCCGCAATCGCCTCGGCGACAACGGCGCGAAATGCACCGTGGCCAAAAACAGTTACATGCGTAAGGCTCTCAGCGAAGCCGGCCTCCCGGATGTCGGTGCAGATCTTGTCGGCCAGACGGCCTTCGTGACCGGCAACTCCGAGGTGTTCTCCGCCGCGAAAATCCTCAAGAACTTCGAAAAGGAGTTCAAAAAGCCCGAAATGAAGATCGGAATTCTTGGCAAGGATGTCCTCGACGGCGCCAAGTTGAAGGCCATCGCCGATATCCCTTCGCGCGAAGCCGTGCTTTCCCAGCTTCTCGGACTCATCAACGAGCCGGCTACCCGCATCGCCCGCATCCTCCTCGAAAAATTCGATCCGGAGCGCCAGCACTTCCAATCCGGTGGTTCGAAAGAGCCAGCCTCCGAAACCTCCGAGGCACCCGCCGTCGAAGCACAGGCCCCGGAAGCACCCGCCGCTGAAGCACCCGCAGAATCAGAGGCCGCACCCACGGAAGCAGCAGCCGAATAAAAACAATCTGAACGGATGGCCCGAGCGTCTCCACGCAAAGGCCTGATTAACAAATGGTTCCTCGTCGGTCTCCCAGCAGGGAGGCTGAAATCCCCGGAAGCTCCGGGGGCGACGATACCGCAAAAGGAGATAATACATGTCAAACATCGCAAACCTAGTGGAAGAACTCGGCAAGCTTACCGTTCTGGAAGCTGTCGACCTCGTTAAGCAACTCGAAGAAACCTGGGGTGTCTCGGCAGCCGCGGCAGTCGCCGCCGGTCCAGCCGCCGCCGCAGGCCCAGCCGAAGCCGCCGAGGAGCAGACCGAGTTCAACGTCGTCATCACCGGAGCAGGTGCCAACAAGATCGCCGTCATTAAGGCGGTTCGTGAAGTTGCCCCCGGCCTCGGTCTCGCCGACGCGAAGAAGCTCGTCGAAAGCGCACCGATCAACGTCCTCGAGGGCGTTTCCAAGGACGCCGGAGAAGCTGCCAAGAAGAAACTCGAGGAAGCTGGAGCGACCATCGAGCTCAAGTAACCCGTCAAGGATTTCCCCGGGACGGATCCTGTATCCGTCCCGGGCATTTCCTCCCCCATTCTCTCAACTCCCCATTCAAACCCGGCACCGACACGTGACACCAGCCAACCCCATGGTATTACGCGCCGTTTCCGCTCATTTGTCCTCTCCGTCTACTACCTGATCCCAAGTCGCCCGAGCCTAATAAGGCTCCGGGCCTGAACCCGTAACTCCACTACCAACCCACCACCATGGCTGAACGTCTCTATTTCGGAAAATTTGAAGAGGTTATCGAACCCCCCAACCTCATCGAGGTACAAAGCAGGTCTTACGACGAGTTTCTGCAAAAAGAAGTTTCGCATGGTGACCGTTCCGACACGGGCCTTCAGGCGGTATTCCGCGAGGTCTTCCCGATCAAGTCCTACGATGAGACCATCGAGCTAGATTTCGTTTCATACGACATTGAGGATCCGAAGATCACCTCTCTCGATTCGCTACGCAACGGTGAGTCCTTTTCCGCCGCTCTCTACGTCACCTTCAAGCTGAAGGACGAGACCGGCACCAAGAAAGAGCGCGTTTACATGGGCGAGCTGCCGATGATGACCCGCCGCGGCACATTCATTATCAACGGCGCGGAGCGTGTGATCGTTTCCCAGCTCCACCGCTCGCCGGGCATCTGCTTTGAGACTTCCCAGCACCTTAACGGCAAGATGCTGCATTCCTTCCGCATCATCCCTGACCGCGGCTCATGGCTCGAAGTGCAGTTTGACACGAACGATCTGCTTTACGTTTATCTAGACCGTCGCCGCCGCCGTCGGAAATTCCTCGCGACCACCTTCCTCCGCGTCCTCGGCTACCCTACAGACCGCGACATCGTCAGCCATTTCTACTCGATCGAAAACCTGGCGCTTGGCACCAAGATCGACGAAGCGGAACTCGGTCACAAGGTGCCCTTTGAGGACATACTCGACGGTGAGCTTGTCATCGCGAAAGCCTATGAGCCGCTCACCGCAGGGATCGTCAAGCAGCTCGTCGCCCTCGGCCAGAAGAAGCTTGAGGTCATCGACGGACGTGAGGACGAAATTCTCCTCAAATCCCTCCGCAAGGATCCCGCAAAGGACGAGGAATCCGCCCTCAAGGACATCTACCGCAAGCTGCGCCCCGGCGATCCGCCGACGGCTTCCAACGCCCGCGCCCTGCTCAAGCGTCTTTTCTTCGATGCGAAGAAATACGACCTGACCCGCGTCGGCCGTTACAAGATCAACCAGAAGCTCGGCATCGGCGTCGATTCCGATCAGCGGATCATGGTGCCCGAGGATTTCCTCGCCGCCGTCCGCTACATCCTGAAGCTGAAAAAAGGCGAAGGTGTTATCGATGACATCGATCACCTAGGCTCCCGCCGCGTCCGCGCCGTAGGTGAGCTTCTCGCGAACCAGTGCCGCGTCGGTCTCGCCCGCACGGAGCGCTTGGTGAAAGAGCGCATGACTTTGTTCGACGTGAACATCGAGGGCATGACCCCGCAGAAACTCATCAACCCGAAGGCGCTCTCCGCCGTCGTGCGTGATTTCTTCGGCCGTTCCCAGCTCTCCCAGTTCATGGACCAGACCAACCCTCTGGCTGAGTTGACCCACAAGCGTCGCCTCTCCGCGCTCGGACCGGGCGGTTTGAACCGCGACCGCGCAGGCTTTGAAGTCCGCGACGTTCATCCTTCCCACTACGGCCGCATCTGCCCCATCGAGACCCCGGAAGGCCCGAACATCGGCCTCATCAACTCGATGTGCACCTACGCCCGCATCAACGAATTCGGTTTCATCGAAACCCCTTACCGCAAGATCAAGAACGGCAAGGTCACCAACGAGATCGAATATCTAACAGCCGACCAAGAGGAAAACTACCTCATCGCCCAGGCATCCAACGTGATCGACAAGGCATGCCGTTTCGAGAAAGACCGCATCGACGCCCGTGAGCGCGGCGAGTTCATCGAGTCCACCCCGGATGCCGTTCACTACATGGACGTCTCGCCGAAGCAGCTGGTTTCCGTCGCCGCAGGCCTCATCCCGTTCCTTGAGCACGATGACGCCAACCGCGCGCTGATGGGATCGAACATGCAGCGCCAAGGTGTGCCGCTTCTCGTTTCCGAGGCTCCGCTCGTCGGCACTGGCCTTGAGGCCAAGGCCGCCCGCGATTCCCGTGCCGTGGTCGTTTCCGAGGCCGACGGCATCGTGGCCGCCGCCACTGCTGAAATCATCATTACCACTGCCGACGGCAAGCTCCCCGTTTCCGAGGAGAAATTCCTCAGTGAGCCGGAGATTGTCAAAACGAACGTGGCCAAGGGCATTTTTGCGTATCCGCTACGTAAGTTCATGCGCTCCAACGCCGGCACCTGCATCAATCAGAAGCCGATCGTTAAAACTGGACAGAAGATCAAGAAAGGCCAAGTCCTTGCCGACGGCCCGAACACCGAGAACGGCGAACTGGCCATCGGACGCAACGTCCTCGTCGCGTTCATGCCATGGAACGGCTACAACTTCGAGGATGCCATCGTCATCTCCGAGCGCGTGGTGAAGGACGACGTCTATACTTCGATACACATCTCCGAGTTCGATGTCGCCGCCCGCGATACCAAGCTCGGCCCCGAGGAAATCACCCGCGACATCCCGAACGTCGGTGAGGAAGCCCTGCGTAACCTCGACCACGACGGCATCATCCGCATCGGTGCCGAAGTGAAACCCGGCGACATCCTCGTCGGTAAGATCACCCCGAAATCGGAAACGGAACTCGCCCCTGAGGAGCGCCTGCTGCGCGCCATCTTCGGTGAGAAAGCAGCGGACGTGAAGGACACCTCGCTGCGCGTGCCATCCGGCTGCACCGGCATCGTCCAGGACATCCGCGTTTCCTCGCACGGCCTTGCCAAGAAGCGCGCCGAAAAGGTCGATCCCGTCGAGCTGAAAAAGCACCTCAAGAAGATCAACGACGAGCATAAGAAAAAGGCCGACAAGCTTACCGACGACCTCACGGAAAAACTTTCCGACATCCTGCTCGGCGAGAAAATCCCGCTCGATGTGGTGAATGCCCAGACCGGCGAGATCATCATCCCCGCGAACCGCAAGATCACCAAGACGCTGCTCCGCAAGCTCGCCTCGGTTCACGATCATATCGAGATCGATCCTTCCCCGATCCGCAACAAGATCGTCGAAATCATCAATTCCTTCCAAAGCCGCTTCCAGGAGCTGGACACCGACCGCGAGCGCAAGCTCGACCAACTCGAGTCCGGCGACGACGTCGATCCCGGCGTCATTAAGGAGGTCAAGGTATTCATCGCCGCGAAGCGCAAGCTCTCCGTCGGTGACAAGATGGCCGGTCGCCACGGAAACAAGGGCGTTGTCGCCACGATTGTTCCCGAGGAGGATATGCCGTATCTTCACGACGGAACACCGGTTGACATCTGCCTCAACCCCCTCGGCGTGCCTTCCCGGATGAACGTCGGCCAGGTTCTCGAGACTCACCTCGGCGTCGCAGCCAAGGCTCTTGGTTTCACGGTCGCTACGCCCATTTTCGATGGTATTAAGGAAAATCGTATCTGGGAATTCATGTCCGAGGCCAAGAAGGTCGATGGCGTGAAAATGGTCGGTGGCGGAGAAGAAGCCCGTCCGCGCAAAGCGAACGAGGCCGAAACCCGCGGCTACACTTGGATCGGCGATGGCAAGGATGGCAGTATCGCCGGTAAATCAACCCTATATGACGGTCGCACCGGCGAGGCTTTCCACAACCCTGTTGTAGTAGGAATGATCTATATGCTAAAGTTAGGTCACCTTGTTGCAGACAAAATCCACGCCCGTGCCGTCGGTCCCTACTCGCTCGTCACCCAGCAACCGCTCGGTGGTAAGGCGCAATACGGTGGTCAGCGTTTCGGAGAAATGGAGGTGTGGGCGCTCCAAGCATACGGCGCCGCTTATACGCTTCAGGAAATCCTGACCGTCAAATCCGACGACGTGCAAGGACGCACCCGCATCTACGAAGCGATTGTTAAAGGGGATAATAACCTGGAGGCCGGTACCCCGGAATCCTTCAACGTCCTCATCAAGGAGATGCAATCCCTCGGTCTCGATGTCCGTCCCGGACGCCAAGGTCAGAGCACCCACGGCTCGCCGCTTGCTGGCGGTGGCGTGGATGACTTCTCCCTGGATGATCTGACTCTGTAATCCAAACACACACCTAACATAACATCTAATTACTACCTATCATGAGTTTCGATAACAACCTTCGTGAAATCTTTGGCGTAGACGAGCGTCCCGAAGCCTTTAATCAGGTTTCCATTACCGTTGCGTCCCCGGAAATCATTCGTTCTTGGTCCAAGGGCGAGGTGAAAAACCCGGAAACGATCAACTACCGCACGTTCAAACCTGAAAAAGGTGGTCTTTTCTGCGAACGCATCTTCGGCCCCACTCGGGACTGGGAGTGCGCCTGCGGAAAATACAAGCGCATCAAGCACAAGGGTGTGGTCTGCGATCGCTGCGGAGTCGAGGTGACCCTGTCCCGCGTCCGCCGCGAGCGCATGGGCCACATTGAGCTGGCTGTGCCGGTTTCACACATCTGGTTCTACAAATGCATGCCCTCCCGCATCGGTCTCATGCTCGACATGAGCGCCCGCCAGCTTGAGCGCGTCATCTATTACGAGGACTACGTCGTCACCGAGCCGGGCAACACCGCGCTCGAGCTTGGCCAGCTCCTCACCGAGATCGAACTCCGCGAAGCGGAGGACACTTACGGCGACGGCTCCTTCAAGGCGATGATGGGTGCCGAGGCGATCATGGAACTGCTCCGGCAGATCGATCTCGCTCCGCTTGCCCTGAAGCTTGAGGAAGAACTCGGCACCACCAAGTCCAAGCAGAACAAGAAAAAGCTCTCGAAGCGTCTCAAGATCACCCAAGGCTTCGCGGCTTCCAAGACGCGCCCCGAGTGGATGATCCAAACCGTCCTGCCCGTGATCCCACCGGATCTACGTCCGCTCGTGCCCCTGGAAGGCGGCCGTTTCGCCACCTCCGACCTCAACGACCTCTACCGTCGAGTCATCAACCGCAACAACCGCCTCAAGAACCTTCTCCAGCTCAAGACTCCGGAGGTCATCATCCGCAACGAAAAGCGGATGCTGCAGGAAGCGGTTGACGCGCTCTTCGACAACGGTCGCCACGGCCGCGCCGTCACTGGTGCCGGCAACCGTCCCCTCAAATCCCTCAGCGACATGCTCAAGGGCAAGGGCGGCCGTTTCCGCCAGAACCTTCTCGGCAAGCGCGTCGATTACTCGGGTCGCTCCGTTATCGTCATCGGCCCCGACCTCAAGCTCGGCCAGTGCGGTCTTCCGAAAAAGATGGCCCTCACCCTGTTCGAGCCATTCATTATCCGCCGCCTGAAAGAGCTTGGCTACTGCCACACCGTTCGCTCGGCGAAGAAGATGATCGACCGCAAGACCACTGAGGTCTGGGACATCCTCGCGGAAGTCACCAAGGGGCACCCCATCCTCCTCAACCGTGCTCCAACGCTTCACCGCCTCTCGATTCAGGCATTCGAGCCGAAGCTCATCGAGGGCTCCGCGATCCGCGTCCATCCGCTCGTCTGCACCGCCTACAACGCGGACTTCGACGGCGACCAGATGGCTGTCCACGTGCCGCTTTCGATCGAGGCTCAGATGGAGTGTCGCCAGCTCATGCTCGCGCCGAACAACATCTTCTCCCCCGCGTCCGGCCGCCCGATCACGGTTCCTTCGCAGGATATTATTCTCGGCACCTACTACCTCACATGGGCGGGCATACGCACCCAGGTGGATCGTGAAAAGCAGGAGCACCTCCCGCTGTTCGAGAACTCCTCGGAGGTCGAGTTCGCGATCGCGTCGCGGAAAATCGACTACCATTCGTGGATCCGCATCCGCAACCCCGACTTCGGCAAGAAGACCCCGTATGGTGAGAGCGATCTGAAGATCATCGAGACTACCCCGGGCCGCGTGCGTTTCAACGAGATCTGGCCGGATGAGATCGGTTTCTACAACAAGACCGTCGGCAAGAAGCAGATCGGCGACATCATCTGGCGTAGCACCCAGGTGGCGGGTAAAAAGGAAACTGTCATCGTTCTCGACAAGCTCAAGACCCTTGGATTTATGGAAGCCATGCGCTCTGGCATCTCCATCGGGATCATTGACATGCTCATTCCCGAGGAGAAACCCGAGGTCATCGCCAAGGCTTACGAGGAGGTCGAAAAGGTCTCCAAGCAATACCGCAACGGTGTCATTACCAACGGTGAGCGTTACCAGAAGGTCGTGGACATCTGGACCCAAGCCACCGACACCATCGCTAACGCGCTCTACCGCAAGATCGAATACAACGAAGGCAAGAAAAAGGCATCGCCGCTGTTTATGATGGTCGATTCCGGTGCGCGGGGCAACAAGTCCCAGATCAAGCAGCTCGGCGGTATGCGTGGCCTAATGGCCAAGCCCTCCGGCGAGATCATCGAGCGCCCCATCATCTCGAACTTCCGCGAAGGCCTCTCCGTGCTGGAGTATTTCATCTCCACCCACGGCGCCCGCAAGGGTCTCTCCGACACCGCCCTGAAAACGGCTGACTCCGGATACATGACCCGCAAGCTCGTCGATGTCGCCCAGGACGTGATCGTTTTCCAACAGGATTGCGGCACCGCCAACGGCATCACCGTGGCAGCGATCTACGACGGCGACGAGGAAGTTGCCTCGCTCTCCACCCGCGTCTATGGCCGCGTCTCTTGTGAGAAGGTCACCGATCCGATCACCGGTGAGGTCATCGTGAAAGTCGATGACGTGATCTCTGAGACCCAGGCGAATGCGCTTGAGAAAATCGGCCATGAGAAGCTTAAGATCCGTTCCGTCCTCACCTGCGAGGCGGATCGCGGCTGCTGCGCGAACTGCTACGGCCTCAACCTCGCCACTGGCCTTCCGGTGAAGATCGGTGAGGCGGTCGGCATCATCGCCGCCCAGTCGATCGGCGAGCCGGGAACTCAGCTCACCATGCGGACTTTCCACGTCGGTGGTGTGGCCTCGGCGACTTTCAAGCAGCCCACGATCAAGGCAAAAAACAGCGGACGCCTGATCTACAAGGATCTCCGCACCGTCCAAGATTCGGATGGCAACTGGGTTGTTCTCAACAAGAATGGCTCGATCTCCATCCGCGATAAGGGCGGCCTCGAGCTCGAGAGCCACAGCATCATCATCGGTTCTGTCATCAAGGTGAAGGACGGTGAGGAAGCGAAGAAGAACGACATCATCGTCGAATGGGATCCCTACAACGTGCCGATTCTCACCGAGAAGGCCGGTAAGGTCGAGTTCCGGGATATGATTCTCGGGATCACCGTCGCCGCCGAGGTGGATAAGGAAACCGGCAAGAAGGGAACCATGGTCACCGAGCACAAGGAGGATCTCCATCCCCAGGTTTGCATCACCGATCCGAAAACCGGCGAGGTCATCATCAGCTACTCGATCCCTGTGGGAGCCCACCTTTCCGTCAAGGAAGGTGAGAAGGTCACCGGCGGCACGCAGCTTGCCAAGACCCCACGGAAAGTGGCACGCACCAAGGACATCACCGGCGGTCTGCCGCGTGTAGCCGAACTCTTCGAAGCGCGTAAACCTAAAGAGGCTTGCGTCATCTCCAAGATCGAGGGCGAGGTTTCCTTCGGCGGCAACGTCCGCGGTAAGAAAAAAGTCATCGTCACTGATCCCGTTACCGGCGAGCAGATCGATCACCTCGTCCCCATGGGCAAGCACATCATCGTCACCGATGGCGACAAGGTGAAGCGCGGCGACCAGATCACGGAAGGCCCTGTTTCTCCCGAGGATCTCCTCGAGGCCTGCGGCGCCACGGAACTTCAGGAACATTTGGTCAACGAGGTGCAGTCCGTCTATCGCGTCCAGGGCGTGGAGATTAACGACAAGCACATCGAGGTCATCGTCCGCCAGATGCTCCGCAAGGTGAAGATCACCGAGCCGGGCGACGCAGATCAGTTCCTCTGGGGCGACCAAGTCGAGCGCACCACCTTCAAGAAGGTCAACGCCGAGATCATCGCCAACGGCGGCAAGCCTGCCGAAGGCGAGCCTGTCCTCCTTGGCATCACCAAGGCCTCGCTTGAGACCGATTCGTTCATCTCCGCTGCCTCCTTCCAAGACACCACCCGTGTCCTCACCGAAGCAGCGACGCTAGGCCGTATCGATTACCTTACAGGTTTCAAGGAAAACGTCATCATGGGTCACCTTGTCCCGGCTGGCACCGGATTCCACCATCACCGCGCTTCGGAGTTCGAGTTCACGGTCGAGGAACCCGAGCCGATTATCGAGGCTCGAGAAATCCTCGAAGATGAGGAAGACGTCGTCTCCGCCTGATCCGGAACAAAATCACAGAACCCCGGTCCGTCGTAAGATGGCCGGGGTTTCTGATTACGGAGGCAAGGAGAGATACTTTCGTGGGGATCCGGCCTCTCGGTTCTTGCCCTTCACGGGAATGGGAGAAATGATCATGTATGCTTGAGCAATTAAGAGATGCGATCCGGGATGTGGAGGATTTTCCGAAGGAGGGGATCGTGTTCAAGGACATTACGCCCATCCTCGGTGACGCGGTGCTTTTCCGGGGCTCCATCGACCTCCTCTGTGAGACGGCGGGCGGGGTGAAGGTGGACAAGGTGGTGGGGATCGACGCGCGGGGATTCATTTTCGCGGCGGCGGTGGCGGATCGTTTGGGAGCTGGCTTCGTGCCGGTGCGGAAAAAAGGCAAGCTGCCGTGGAACTGCCGGGAGGAGGCCTATGCGCTGGAATATGGGGAGGCGGTGGTTGAGATCCATGAGGACGCGGTGAGACCGGGCGAGAACATCCTGCTGGTGGACGACCTGCTGGCGACTGGAGGCACGGCCAGCGCGGCGGTGAGACTCCTCGAAGGGCTGGGTGCGGAGATCATCGCGATCTCGTTTCTGATCGAGCTTTCCTTCCTCGGCGGGCGCGGGAAACTGCCCGCCGACAAGGTGAGAGCCATCCTCCATTATTAAAATTCATCCCAAAAAAATGAGCTGGAAATCCTACAACGAGAACTTGGTGCGCTATGATGATCTCGGCTTCAGCCTGGATCTTTCCCTGATGGATGTTGACAAGGCCTACGCGGACGCCTTGGGAGCCAAGGTGAACAAGGCCTTTGCGGACATGGTTGCGCTGGAGGGCGGGGCCATAGCCAACCCCGACGAGGGGCGCATGGTGGGGCATTATTGGCTACGCAACGCGGATCTCGCACCGACGCCGGAACTCAGGGCCGCGATCACCGAGCCGCTCAAGGCTCTGAAGAAATTCGCGGAGAGCGTCCACACCGGCGGAGTCTGTGCGGCCGATGGGAGCCTTTTCAAGCACGTGCTGCTGATCGGCATCGGCGGATCGGCGCTAGGGCCGCAGCTTGTTTCCCAGGCCATCGGCCAGAAGGCGCGTATGCCGATTTCCTTTTTTGACAACACCGATCCGCAGGGGATGGACGACACGCTCGCCACGCTCAATCTTGCGGAAACGCTGGTGCTCGTGATCTCGAAATCCGGCGGCACCCCGGAGACGCGCAACGGCATGCTGGAGGCGATGGCGGCGTTTGAGAAAGCCGGGATCGACTTTGGTAAACACGCGGTGGCGGTGACGGGCGAGGGCTCGAAGCTCGATCAATTTGCCACCGAGCACGGCTTCATCGAGCGCTTTCCGATGGACGATTGGGTCGGCGGGCGCACGTCCGTGCTTTCCACCGTGGGTCTCGTCCCGGCCGCGCTGCAAGGCCTCGACATCGACGCGATGCTCGCCGGCGCGGCGGCGATGGATGGGAAAACGCGCACCCAAGACGCGGGGAAAAACGCAGCGATGCGCCTTGCGATCGCATGGCACAAGGCGACGAACGGCAAGGGCGAGAAGGATATGGTCGTGCTGCCCTACAAGGATTCACTGGTGCTGTTTTCCAAATACCTACAGCAGCTCGTCATGGAATCGCTGGGCAAGGAGAAAGACCTCGACGGCAACACCGTCAACCAAGGCATCGCGGTTTACGGAAACAAGGGCTCCACCGATCAGCACGCTTACGTTCAGCAGCTTCGCGATGGGGTGAACAATTTCTTCGCATGCTTCATCGAGGTGCGCCACGGGCGGAAAGGGAAATCCATCGAGGTGGATCCCGGCAACACCAGCCAGGATTACCTGCAAGGATTCCTGCGCGGCACGCGCGCCGCGCTTTATGAGAATGGCCGCAACTCGCTGACGATCTCGATCCGCGAGGTGAGCCCGTTCAACCTCGGCCTGCTCATCGCTTTGTTCGAGCGCACGGTTTCCTTCTACGCGTCTTTGGTGAACATCAACGCCTACCACCAGCCGGGCGTCGAGGCGGGGAAAGCCGCGGCCGCCACCTTTCTCGATCTCCTCGGGCGTGTCCGCAGCCGCCTTGTCTCCGAGGCGAAGACCGCCGAGCAGGTCGCCTTCGAGGCCGATGGCGATCCGGAAGCCGTCTACCACTGCCTCGTCCATCTCGCCAATAACGGCGAAGCGCAGATCTCCATCGGCAAAACCCCGGCGGATGATCTGTTCCAGCTTTGATGAGGGAGGAGACACGCCGCAGATCCGCCTCGTGAGTGGCTTGAAATAGCACGCTCATCGCCATGCCTGATGCATGGTGGAACGGGTCCGATGCGGGTCGACAGTCGCGAGCTTTCTTCTCGCCAAGCTCCTCGTGGGCGGGGAGTGTTCCGCTCGGCAAACGATCTTTCCGATATGGCGACGAAAAAAAAACAGGTGGCGCGCGAACTCCTCTTCGGGGATCTCTGGGAATTCGATCCAGCTCCTGAGACGGCGCCGGCGGGCATAGCGGATCGATACGGTCTGTTCATCGGTGGTGAGTTCGTCGCCCCGAAATCAAAGAAGTGGTTCGACTCCATCAGCCCGCGCGATGAGGCGAAGCTTTCCGAGATCGCACTGGCGGGGCAGGCGGATGTGGACGCGGCCTATGCGGCGGCGGCGAAAGCTTTTCCCGCGTGGTCGAAGCTGCCGAGGGCGGAGCGCGGGAAGTATCTCTACCGCCTGGCGCGGCTGTTGCAGGACCGTGCTCGGGAATTTGCGGTGGCAGAAACGCTCGATGGCGGCAAGCCGATCCGTGAGGCGCGCGACTTCGATGTGCCGATGGCCGCCGCGCATTTCTTCTATCACGCGGGCTGGGCGGACAAGCTGGAGTATGCCGCGCCGGGTCGCGACCTGCGCGCGCTCGGCGTCGTCGGTCAGGTGATCCCGTGGAATTTCCCGCTGCTGATGCTGGCATGGAAACTTGCGCCCGCCCTCGCGCTCGGCAACACGGTCGTTCTCAAGCCCGCCGAGACCACCTCCATCACCGCACTGAAATTCGCCGAGCTGATCCGCGTCGCGGGATTGCCGCCGGGCGTGGTGAACATTGTCACCGGCGCGGGCGAAACGGGAGCCGCCGTGGTGCGGCACAAGACCGCCGCAAAGATCGCTTTCACCGGCTCCACGGGCGTCGGGAAATGGATCCAGCGCGAGCTGGCGGGCACGGGCAAACGCCTCACGCTCGAACTCGGCGGCAAGGGCGCGAACATTGTTTTTGAAGACGCGGCGATCGACCAAGCCGTCGAGGGCATCATCAACGGAATCTTCTTCAACCAAGGCCATGTCTGCTGCGCGGGATCACGGCTGCTGGTGCAGGAAAGCATCGAGGCCGTGGTCTTGCGGAAACTCAAGCTGCGCATGAAATCCCTCCGCACCGGAGATCCGCTCGACAAGAATACCGACATCGGCGCGATCAACTCGAAGCAGCAATGGGAGCGCATCACCGAACTCGTCGATGTCGGTGCCAGTGAGGGCGCGGAGATCCACCAACCCGCCTGCGAGCTTCCGAAAAAAGGCTTTTATTTCCCGCCAACCCTACTCTCAGGCGTCACCCAGAGCCACCGGGTGGTGAAGGAGGAAATCTTCGGCCCGGTGCTTTCCATACTAACTTTTCGCACGCCCGACGAGGCGGTGGAGAAAGCGAACAATACCGCCTACGGCCTCAGCGCGGGCGTGTGGACGGACAAGGGATCGAAATACTTAGCCGTCGCCTCACAGATCAAGGCTGGTGTGGTCTGGGGTAACTCCTTCAACAAGTTCGACCCCACCTCGCCCTTCGGCGGCTTCAAGGAATCCGGTTTCGGCCGCGAGGGCGGAAGGCAGGGGCTGCTTGAGTATGGGGAGTTGGATTAGAAGGGGTGGTTGCAACGGGAGATAAAAGTTTGATCTCACGTAAATGGCTCTCTGCTTGTGATCGCGTTTCACCCAGCTGGCCACTTTTGCGTCGCGCGTGGATCACGCTTGCACCGCATACCCTCTGGAAGATCTCCGCACTATCCGGTTGGAATTTTGCCGCATCCTTTCCATCCTCCTCGCGATGACAGCGAGACGGATCATTTACAGCGGGCGTGTGCAGGGGGTGGGTTTCCGCTGGACGGCGAAGGAGCTAGCGCGGGGCTACGATGTGCTGGGGACGGTGCGGAACCTACCCGACGGGACGGTGGAGTTGATTGTGGCCGGGGAGCGTGGCGAGGTGGCGGAGTTTCTGCGCGATCTGCGCGAGGATTCGGCGGTGGCGCACCACATCAAGGCGGCGGTGGAGGAGAAAATTGCCACGTTGCCAGACTTGAAAGGCTTCACTATCGTCGCGTGACGGCGATGTTGATATCGCCTGAATTTCAAGACCATGCCCAACTACGACTATGAATGCCTTGAGTGCGGAAAACGATTCGAGGTTTTCCAGAGTATGAACGACGCGAAGCTTACCGATTGCCCGCAGCCGGATTGTGCGGGGAAAGTACGGCGCCTGCTTGGCACGGGAGGTGGGATCATTTTCAAGGGCTCCGGTTTCTACCAGACGGATTACCGCTCCTCCTCTTACGAGTCCGGCGCGAAAGCCGACAAGCCTTCCGAAAAAAGCGAGCCGAAGCCGGAATCCAAAAAGTCCGACGCACCCGCCCCGGCGAAACCCGCGGCCGACTGAGCGACGCAATTTTCCGCAAACCCTTCTTTCCACCCGATCCCCCAGCCGCTAAAACCTGATCCCATGTCTGAAGAAGAAACCAAAAAGAAACGCGGCGGATGCCTCGGCAAGCTGGGCGGTCTGCTCGTCCTCGCGTTGTTAGTGGGTCTTGGCGCGGCGCTTTATCACGTTTATCTACCCCAGGATCTCTCTGACATCGGCGGCGTCGATCCATCGCTCACAACACCCGCCAGCCCGCCGCGCGACCTGCGGGCGGTGCTCCAGAAATCCATCGAGGGCAATTACTCGGTGACCCTCTCGGAAACGGAGCTGAACCAATGGCTGGCCCGCGAACTGAAACTGAAACAGGGCGGCGAACTCGCCCAATGGGTGTCGCTGAAACGGGTTTGCGTGAGGCTGCGGTCCGGTGTCGCCGAGGTCATCATCGAGCGTGATGTCGCGGGATATCCACTCACCACCTCGATGTTCTTACAGGTGGAACAGACGGAAGCAGTCGACGGTATCTCAACGCAGATTCACCTTCATGGCGGCGGTTTTCATGAGCTTGCGCCGATCCCCACGCGCGGCGGACGCTTCGGCCAGCTCAACGTGCCGCAGGGTTTTCTGATCATGGTCATGCCGGATTTCCGAAAAATCGCGGATCTTTTCGAGACCGAGATCGACCTCGGCTTCCAGCGCATGGCGCGAATCAAGATTGAGGACAAGCGCCTCGTTCTTGATCCGAAACAGCCGACGCGAACCGAAGCTGCAGGCGACCAATCATTTTGAAAATGGAAAAGTCCATCAGGCTGGGCGCATCGTGTGCCCGGTGCTCGGCCATGTTGATCATGGCGGTGATGGTCTGCCGGGCGGAAGATCCTCTCGCCAATCAGCCCGCTCCCAAGGCCGTGCCTGTGGAGGATTTCTTGCCGAATTTCGACGGGGCGGCCGCCGTCTTCAGCCGCTCCGAACAGTTCCGGATTTCCGGAGGTCAGGCGGCGACGCGCGGGACGGCGGCGAACTTGGTCGAGGAAACAAAAGACGAACTGCTGCGCCTGACCGGGGAGAAGGACGAATGGAAAGTGCCCATACGCATCATCCTGCGCGGTAAGCCAGGTGACCCCGCGCGGGCGCGCGAAACGGTATTGCGGCTCACTTTCGATGAAAACGGCTATGCGATGGAGCTGTTCGTGAACCTCAGCCGGGGATTGCGCAACGAACCCTTCAAGCGCGCGGTGACCGAGGCGCTCGTTTATGCGGGGAGCCTCCGGGACAGGCCGAAGGTGGAGTCCGAGATACCGCTGACGGTGCCGCCGTGGGTGGTGGAGGGCTTGCGCGAGGCGAGCGCCTGGCGGCTCAAGCAGACGGACCGGAAACTCTACGAGTCCCTGTTCCGCAACGGCGGGCTGTTCAAGCTGGATGAGCTGTTCGCGCTTTCCGAGGAGGAATACCTCACCATCGACGGGGCTTCGCGCGCGGCCTTCCGGATCTCCGCCGGGGCTCTGATGATGGCGCTCATCGAGCAACCAGATGGCAAGACCGGTTTCCGAGTTTTTCTAGCTGAACTTGCCGACTTCCAAGGCGAGATACCGTCGCTGCTCCGCAAACATTTCCCCGATCTGAACCTTTCTGAAAAGAGCCTCGAGAAGTGGTGGGCGCTGCAGCTAGCGCACAAAGGCACGGCTCCGCTCACGGAGTCGCTAAGCGTGATCCAGACCGAGCGAGCCTTGGAAGAGGCTTTGCGTTTGCGCTACAAGGATGAGGCGGGTGTCTGGCAGGTAATCACGCTCGCGGAGTGGCAAAGCCTCGCGGAGCTGGAGCAGCCGGAGCGGATCGAGGCGGTGCGGCTCGCGCAAGATGACCTTTTACGGCTCAGCTACCGGAGTTTCCCTTCCTGCCGTGTGCTGCTGCTGGAATACCAATCACTACTCTCGGATTTTGCGAAAGGTAACACCAAGGATATGCTGAAATCCCTGCAAGCTCTCACGGAAACGCGCGCGATGATGGTCGTAAAAGCGGAGCGGGCGCGGGATTTCATGGATTGGTTCGAGATCACCCGCGCACGCGAAACGAGCGGGGCCTTTGACGATTACCTGAGCCTCAAGGCGCGGCTGAAAAGCCGGTCCAACACTCGCACGGATAGCCTTTCGAAATACCTGGATCGGCTCGATCTGCTTTTCACGGTTCCCGGAGACAAGAAGGCGGAACCGTTTGATTTCATCCCGCCGCCATTTTGAGGGTTGGAGGTTGAGGGTTGCATGTGCAAGGTTGCAGCGTGTTCGCAACCTATGTCCATCAGCTTGATCCGATCATCATCGATCTCTTTGGTAAACTCACGCTGCGCTGGTATGGCCTTGCCTATCTCGCCGGGTTTCTCGCCGGCTTCGTTCTCCTGAAACGCTTGGCAGAGAAAAAGCTGTGGGTCATGGAGCCAGAGAAGACCGCGGATTTCATCGCAGCAGCGGCCATGTTCGGCGTGTTCATCGGTGGGCGGCTCGGCTATGTTTTTTTCTATCAGATCCCGAAATATGGCTGGGCGAGTTTCCTAGACGATCCGCTCATCCTGTTCCGCGTCTGGGAAGGCGGTATGGCTAGCCATGGCGGCATCCTTGGGCTGGCGGTCTTCACTTTTTTTTACGCTCGGAAGCACAAAGTCTCCTGGGCGGGGCTTGCCGACGGGCTGTGCGTGGTTGGCCCTATCGGATTACTCTGTGGTAGGATCGCGAACTTCATCAACGGCGAGCTCTACGGGCGCATCGCCCACGGCGTATCCTGGGCGGTGAAATTTCCCGATACTTTTAGTAGGCCGGAATTGCCCGAATACGGGCGTTTCAACGAAGCCCTTGGCGCTGCAGTGAAAGCGGATTCCACCTTTGCGGAACGGATTGGGAAAATTAGCGAGCAGGGATTCATCGATGCCCGCCCGGCCTATCTCCAAGAACTCATCGAGACAAACCGTGGGTCGGACGCAGTCAATCAAGCAATCGCGCCTTATCTGGAGCCGCGCCATCCCTCTCAGCTCTACGAAGGCTTGCTGGAAGGGGCGCTACTTTTCGCGATCCTATGGATCGTGAGGGTCAGGTTCCCGAAAGCGCCGCATGGGATGATCACCGGGTTGTTTTTCGGTCTCTACGCGACGTTCAGGATTTTCGCCGAAGCGTTTCGTGAACCAGACGCGGCATGGGTCATCGATGGATTTCTGACGAAAGGCCAGTTCCTTTCCCTCTTCATGTATCTCTTCGCCGCTGGCTTCCTCGTCTTCGCGTTCAGCAACAGAAAAGGCCCGCCTGAACGAACAGCCTAGCAACAGAGGCGCGGCTCCTCGGTGAATAACCCATCTGGAAAAATCAACCCAGGCGGAAGATCAACCTAGACGGAAGACGATGCGCGCTTTCGTTAGGTCGTAGGGGGACATTTCCATCTTCACCTTGTCGCCAACGACGAGGCGGATGAAACGCTTACGCATTTTTCCCGATATGTGGGCGAGCACCTCATGGCCGCTGGCCAGTTTCACCCGGAACATGGTCCCCGCGAGAACTGAGGAAATCTCACCCTCCACCTCCACGGCCTTATTCTCATCGTCGGGAGCGGTTTGTTTTCTTGGACCGAAGCTCCTGTTGCGGTTGCGTCCGCCTGAGCCGCGGCTTTTGTTGTTTCTGGGTGGCATAATGTGTCGTGGAGCGAAAAAATCTATCACTCGTGGGCTAGGGATAGCAGATGAAATGTATGGGTTCAATGGGAAAAACCCGTTCAGATTTCGATGCTTTCGCGTATTTTATGAATCTGATTTCTTGGCTTGATCGCACGCGATGTGCTGTCTTTTCTATTCAACATGGTTAACCCGCATACGATTAATACCGAGCGACCGGATGAAGTTGCGAAAGCTGTAAGGATCGTTTTCGAAAGATTTTGGAGCGATCAAAGTTTTCGACTTCTCGGCCGCGTGTTCGCAGATGTGCAGGGAATGTTCGAAGGGCGCCATCCCGGTTACCAGGCGATCGACATGGAATACCATGACTTTGAGCACACGCTGCAGGCGACGCTTTGCCTGACGCTCCTGCTAGAAGGGCGGGCGCTTACGGATGATATGCCCGCCCTCGAATTCCGCGACTGGGAGCTTTCCGTGATCGCGGTGCTATTGCACGACACCGGCTTTCTAAAAGAGACGGGCGACAATAAAGGTAGCGGCGCCAAATACACGTTTATCCACGAATTGCGTAGCTGCGAATTCGCCCGGTTCTATCTACCTCAGATCGGGCTTACAGCGATGGAGATTAACGACGTGTGTTCCGCCATCATGTGCACCGGTCCGCGCAGTGCGATCGGCGATATGGTCTTCCGCTGTGAAGAGGTATCTCTCATGGCCTACATGCTGGTCACTGCGGATTATCTCGCGCAGATGAGTGCTCGGGATTACCTCGAAAAGTTGCCGAAGCTCTACGCGGAGTTTGAGGAATCGTTTACTTTCAATTGTATCTCACCCAAAGAGCAACCATACAAAAACCTGCGGCAGTTGTACGAAATGACACCCGGTTTCTGGATGGGCTATGTTTTGCCGGTTCTCAACGACAAGGTCGGCGGTGTTTACCGCTATCTCTCGCCGAAAGGGCAACCCAATCTCTACATGCTCGCCGCCGAGGCGAACGTGGCGGAGCTGAAGCGCAGGCTTGATGCGGGCGAGGTATAGTGCGCGAAAAAGCCGCCGCACCTGGCGGAACGGCGGCTCATGGTTTTTCCAAGGGATCAGGCTTTCAGCTCGAAGCGGTCGCTGTTCATTACCTTGTCCCATGCGGCGATGAAGTCTTTGACGAACTTCCCTTTCGCGTCATCCGAGGCATAGACCTCGGCGAGGGCGCGGAGTTCGGAATGCGACCCGAAGAGCAGATCCACGGCGCTGGCTGTCCAGCGCAACTCGCCGGATTGGCGATCCTTGCCTTCGTAGAAATGCTCGCACCTTGCTGATTTTTTCCAATCCGTATCCATGGAGAGCAGGTTCACGAAGAAGTCGTTCGTCAACGTCTCGGGGCTGGTGGTGAGAACGCCGAGCGAGGACTTGGCGATGTTCGCGTTGAGGACGCGCAGCCCGCCAACGAGCACGGTCATTTCCGGTGGGGAAAGGGCGAGCAGGTGGGCTTTGTCCACAAGCAGCGCCGCAGCCTGCGCGGCTCGCTCGGGTTTCAGGTAGTTGCGGAAACCGTCCGCCACTGGCTCGAGCGCGGCGAAGGAATGGGCATCCGTCTGCTCTTGCGAGGCGTCGGTGCGGCCCGGCGCGAAGGGAACTTTCACCTCATGGCCGGCCTTCTTCGCGGCGGCTTCCACGGCGGCACAACCGCCAAGCACGATGATGTCCGCGAGCGAAACCTTTTTCCCGCCGGTCTGCGCCGCATTGAAATCAGCCTGAACCTTTTCCAAAACGGGCAGCACTTTCGCGAGTTCCTCGGGCTGGTTCGCTTCCCAATCCTTCTGCGGGGCGAGGCGGATGCGTGCGCCGTTGGCTCCGCCGCGCTTGTCAGTCTGGCGGAACGAGGCGGCGGACGCCCATGCGGTCGTGACGAGTTGGGAAATGGAGAGGCCGGAAGTGAGCAGCGTTTCCTTGAGCGCAGTGATGTCCGCTTCGCCGATCAGCTCGTGATCCACGGCAGGGACGGGGTCCTGCCAGAGCTGGGCAGGCGGAACCAGCGGGCCGAGGCAACGGGACACGGGGCCCATGTCGCGGTGGGTCAGCTTGTACCACGCTTTCGCGAAGGCTTCCGCAAACTGGTCGGGGTTCTCGTGAAAATGCTTCGAGACCGCGAGGTAGGCGGGGTCGCGGATGAGCGCGATGTCGGACGTGAACATCATCGGTGCGTGGCGCTTAGCCGGATTATGGGCGTCTGGCACGGTTCCTGCCGCGGAGGGGTCGGTGGGGATCCACTGTGTCGCGCCGGCGGGGCTTTTCACCTGCTTCCACTCGTAGGCGAAGAGATTGTGGAAATAGTTGTTGTCCCACTTCGTCGGCTCGGTGGTCCATGCCCCTTCGAGTCCGCTGGAAATGGTGTCCTCTGCGTTGCCTTTGCCAAAGCTGTTCTTCCAGCCGAGCGCTTGCTCCTCAAGCGGCGCGCCTTCCGGTTCGCGCCCAACATATTTCGACGGATCAGCTGCGCCGTGGGCTTTTCCGAAAGTGTGACCGCCTGCGATGAGGGCGACGGTTTCCTCGTCGTTCATCGCCATGCGGGCGAAGGTCTCGCGGATGTCGCGGGCGGAGAGCAGGGGATCGGGGTTGCCGTTCGGACCCTCGGGATTCACGTAGATGAGGCCCATCTGCACGGCGCCAAGCGGGTTCTCAAGTTGACGATCGCCGGTGTAGCGCTGGTCGCCGAGCCATTCCGTTTCAGGCCCCCAATAGATGTCCTCCTCGGGTTGCCAGATATCCTCGCGTCCGCCGGCGAAGCCGAAGGTCTTGAAGCCCATGGTCTCCAGCGAGCGGTTGCCCACCAGGATCATGAGATCGGCCCAAGAGATTTTCTTTCCGTACCTCTGCTTGATCGGCCAAAGTAGGCGGCGGGCCTTGTCGAGGTTCACGTTGTCCGGCCAGCTGTTGAGCGGTGCGAAGCGGAGGGTGCCGGAGCAGGCTCCGCCGCGTCCATCCTGGATGCGGTATGTGCCCGCGCTATGCCACGCCATGCGAATGAAAAACGGGCCGTAATGGCCGTAGTCGGCGGGCCACCAATCCTGCGAGGTGGTCATCAGCTCGTCGACGTCCTTGATCACCGCGTCGAGGTCGAGCGATTGGAATTCCTTCGCGTAGTCGAAATCGGGATCCATCGGATCGGAAAGCTCGCTGTTTTGGCGCAGGCTTTTCAGGCTCAGTTGGTTCGGCCACCAATGCTCGTTCGCCGTGGAACCGGCGGCGGGTTGGTTGCGTGTCGGATTCATCACCGGGCATCTGCTGATGTCCGCGTTCACATCGAATGCTTCTCTCATATCTTATGTTTTCTTTGTCGGGGTTATGGTTAGGGGTTTGGAAATTTTCGCTTTGCCGCGGGCGGGCAAACAATCGGGGCAGGTGCCCCAGAATATCACCTCGGCCTCGTCAATCAGGAAGCCGTGGTCATCCACCGCGTGGAGACACGGCGCGTGGCCGGCGGCGCAGTCCACATCGGACGTTTTCCCACAGGTGCGGCAGATGAGGTGGTGGTGGTTGTCTCCCGTGCGCGATTCGTAGCGGGCGGGCGATCCGGCGGGCTCGATGCGGCGGATCAGGCCTTTCTCCGTAAGGATGGTGAGCGAATCGTAAACCGACTGCCGGGAGATCGCGCCGATGCCGTCCCGCAC
Source organism: Prosthecobacter debontii (assembly GCA_945869855.1). Classification (GTDB taxonomy): domain Bacteria; phylum Verrucomicrobiota; class Verrucomicrobiia; order Verrucomicrobiales; family Akkermansiaceae; genus Luteolibacter. The sequence goes on along the minus strand of CAMBQC010000014.1, from coordinate 7,265 downwards.
GTCCGCTGCGATGGCATCCGCCGTGCCGTGCGGCCTGCCGGAAACCGCCCGTAGCACCGCGATGCGCTGCGCGGTCACGGGTAGTCCGTGTTCGCGGAGTAAATCGGCCGGATCAGTCACACCGGCAATCTCCCTCAAGTTTTGGACTTAATCAAGATTTTGATATTGATAAAAATCTATCTGCCCATGTTTCAATGAGGGTTATGGGTTTCCTTTGAAAATGTGGGGCAACCACTTTCCATTTCATGGTGATCACGAAAAACGGTTTCCGTTAGCTGTATCCGCTCCTTCGCTATCGCACGATGACGCGTTTCCCCGGCCTCTCGACAAATCCACCCGTAGGGTTAGAATACCTTCCATGAAATGCATCCAGATTATCGCGCCGCTGGCGGTCGTCGGTTTCCTCCACGCCCAGACACCCGAAGCGAAGCCCAGCCTCAGCGCCGATGACATCCAGCGCCTTCTGGTCGATCGCGATGGCATACCCACCGAACTCGGCAAGACCCTGCTCGGGGGCGGCAATGCGAACCGCCTGTTCTATTTTCCCACCCATGACGAACCCGCTACCCCCGCCGATTGGGGCTTCCGTTTCGAGAACGTCGATTTCAAATCCACCGATGGCACCGCTCTCCACGGCTGGTTCATGCCCGCCAAGCTGAAGGTTCCGAAGGGCACCGTTGTCTTCTCCCACGGCAACGCGGGATCGCTCGGGCACCACCTCGGTTTCGTGCTCTGGCTCGTCGAAGCGGGATACCAAGTGTTCATGTATGACTACCGCGGCTTCGGGAAATCCGGCGGTGAACTCGACCGCCGCGGCATGATCGAGGACGTGAAAGGCGCCTTCGCTTACGTCGGTGCCCGCAAGGATGTGGACTCACGGCGGCTGGTTTCCTACGGCCACAGCCTCGGCGGCGCGAAGTCCGTCGCGGCTATCGCGGAGAAACATGTGGATGGTCTGCGCGCGGTCGTCATCGATGGAGCCTTTGCCTCCTACCGAGCCATGGCGCGGTTAGTAGGAGGGGAACTGGGAGCGAATCTCATCACGGACGAACTCTCCCCGAAGGACTGCATCGGCAAAATTTCCGGAACATCGCTGCTCGTCATCCACGGCGTCCGGGATCCGGTGGTGCCCGTCGCCCAAGGCAAGGAACTCTTCGACCTCGCGAAAGAGCCCAAAACCCTCTTCGAGGTCAAGGACGGCGGCCACGGCGACACCCTCTCCCGCGACAACGGCGCTTACCGGAAACGCATGCTCACCTGGCTCGACGGCGTGATGTGAGGCCTGCCTTAACGGTAAGGTTGACCCGCCGGGTCGCACGTAGCTGGCATGGTTTAATGGAAAATCTCACACGAAGCCACGAAGCCACGAAGCACACCAGTCTACAGAAACTCTTCCTTCGTGCCTTCGTGTCTTCGCGTGATCAACAACCCGCAGAAGCCTTGCCCCTCTTTTCCCAACTTATCCAGGAATTGGTGGATATGGAGGTGTATATGGAGGTACTGGTGACCGGGAGGGGGAGGAAGAGAAGCCTCCTGCGTCGCTGCGCTATGAAGGGGACGAGTCCGGCGGGAGAAGGTGATGTGGGCGCGTCTGTTGGACACGGCCTACCTTTTAGGCGCTCATCCGTTCCACTCGCCGAAGTGGCGGAATTTTTCGTAGCGCTCGTTGAGGAGGGTTTTCGTATCGAGCATGCAGAGGTGGTCGAGGTGTTTGGAAATGACCTCGCGGAAAGATACGGCGGTGGCGGCGTGGTCGTGGTGGGCGCCGCCGGTGGGTTCCGGGATGACGTCATCGATGAGCTTGAGTTTCATCAGGTCGGGGGCGACGAGTTTCATGGCCTCGGCGGCTTCGGGGGCGTGCTTGCGGTGTTTCCAGAGAATGGCGGCGCAGCCTTCCGGGGAGATGACAGAGTAGTAGGCGTTCTCCATCATGATCACGCGGTCGGCGACACCGATGCCGAGCGCACCTCCTGAGCCGCCTTCGCCGATGACTACGGCGACGACCGGGGTTTTCAAAAGCATCATCTCGCGGAGGTTGAAGGCGATGGCCTCGGCGATGTTACGCTCTTCCGCGCCGATGCCGGGGAAGGCTCCGGGCGTATCGATGAGGGCGATGACGGGCATGGAGAATTTCTCCGCGAGCTTCATGAGGCGGAGGGATTTGCGGTAGCCCTCCGGGTGGGCGGAGCCGAAGTTGCGCTTGAGGTTCTCCTTCGTGTCGCGGCCTTTCTGGTGGCCGAGCACGACGCATTTCCTCTCGCCGAGCATCGCGAAACCGCCGGGCATCGAGGCGTCGTCGCCGACGTGGCGGTCGCCGTGCAGCTCGGTAAAATCATCGAAGGCCAGCGAGACGTAATCGAGCATGAACGGGCGCTGGGTGTGGCGGGCGATCTGGACGCGCTGCCACGGGGTGAGGTTTTCGTAAATGGCAGTGCGGGTCTCCGCAAGCTTGCGTTCCATGATCGCGATCTCGTCGGAAAGGTCGAGGTTCTGTGCGGCGGATTTGGCGCGGAGTTTCTCGATCTCACGCTCGATCTCGGCGGCGGGCTTTTCAAATTCGAGGAGTTGCATGGGTGGGGAAACTTTAAATTTTAAACTTTAAACATTAAGGAAGAGGTTGGCTTTGCGGGAGGGTAGGGTGGGGACGGGGGGAGGGGAAATCCGAAAACGTCATTTCTTCGGGTTGCGGATCTCGACCTGGTTGCCGGTGCGGGTGAGGAGGAAGAGTTCCTCGGTATCGGCTTCGCTGATGAAAAGGCCGGGGGAGGGGGAGTCGTCGTTCGCATCGTAGGGCAGGATCTGAAGGGGCGGGTTCTTGAGTTGGAGGGACTTGGCGGTGGCGCGGTAATCCCTAGCGGTTGATTGGACGACACGGCCGTCAATGGTGGCACGGCGGGAGTCGATGACCGTTGTTCCGCTTTTCGGGGCTGTGCCGCCCATTTTTAGGACGGGATACTCACAGATGAATCTCGCGCCGTCCCACAGGGATATGGCGTTGCGCTGGGGCTCGATGAGGAGGCGGAAATGGAGTGGGAGGATCTGGAGGTCGTCGCCGGGTTGGAGGTTTTTCAGCTCCATCATGCCATTGAGGTGCATGAGCATGTCCAGTGAGGTGTCGTTGCGGTCGGCGATCGCAAAATAGGAATCGCCGCGCTTCACCTCGTAGTTCGCTTTCCCCTCGATGAAAGCGCTGGAAAGGATCTCGTCGAGGTTCATCTCGCCCACAATTCGGCGTGCGGTCGGGGCGGCTGGTGAGGAGGGGAAGACGTTGACGATGGCGGTGAGCTTCTCGCGGCCTTCCGGGATTTTCCCCATGGCGATGAGTTCGTGCGCTTTTTGGAACGCGCGGTCGCCGGGTTCGAAATCCAGCATCTCGGCGGAGTCCAGGATTTTCGCGAAATCCTCTTCCTTCTCGATGCGGAGCACGCTGCCGGCCTCGGGGATGATCTGCTCGAAGATGCCGCCGAGTGGTTTCACCGTGACATGGTAGGCAAGTAGGCCGGTGAAAGTTACCACGCCCGCAACGGCCAGGGCGGCGATGACCTTTATGATAATCCAAAACTTCACAGATCAACTTTAAATTCGAAACTTTAAACCTCAATAAAGACTTCAAATCAGGCCCTTACGCTTGAAGTCGAAGGCGTTGATCTCGTGCGAGCGGAGGATCATCTCGAAGGAGAATTTCAGGATGGAGATCTCCCATGTGTCATCGACGCCTTCGATGATGGCGCGGGAGGGATTGCCGGTGCGGCGGATGTCCTCGAGGACGCGGGCGCGGACGGACTCGATGGAGTCGTGGATGAGTTCCTCGTTCACCGCGCCGCGCTTGAAGCGGAAGCCGTATTGGAGGAAGGCGAGATCTTTGCCCTCGGATCTCAGCTTGGCGACGAGCGCGTCGAGGCGGGCACGGGCGTTGTCATCGAAGCCCTCCAGCTCGATGTCGCGGTAGGGTTCCGGGCGAAGGATGCGGGGCTTCATGGCTTCCACCTCACCGGTGCGGATGCGGACTTTCCCCACCTGATCCATCGGCTCACTGAGGAGCTGGAACTCGAAACGGGTCTCGCCGAAGGTCTGGATGCGGTGATCCGGCTCGTGGAGGACTCGGGTCGTTTCCATGGCGTATTGGATATCGTCTTCGGAGGGCATGGGGGTGGAAGCTGAAAAGCTGAAATTTTGGACTCTGGACTCTGGCCTCTGGGGAGAGTGTGCGGCGGATACGGTGAAACGCAAAGAAAAGGGCGGGAACCATCCGGCGCCCACCCTTTCATAAAATAGAATGGAGCTGGGATCAGCCTTTTTTGCTGGTTATGAAAGAGACCACGTCCTTGACGGCCTGGAGTTTCTCGGCCTCATCGTCCGGGACTTCTACGTCGAATTCTTCCTCAAGAGCCATGACCAGCTCGACGGTGTCGAGGGAGTCCGCGCCGAGGTCTTCGACAAATTTGGCTTCCGATGTGACCTGGTCGGCGCTGACGCCGAGCTGATCCACGATGATATCCTTTACCCGTTCTTCGATCGATTTGTCTGACATTTGGTCTGAGTGGTTGTGTGTTGGTGTGTTGGAAACGGTTACCGCTTGCGAAGCCAGCATGGCAACAACGAAAAAATCCCAAAGGAAAAAAAGCGGCTTTCAGGAAAGATTCTCTGTATCCGCTTTCCGGGCGTCATCCGAAGCTTGTGGGGAAACGGCTTCTGGCTCGATCGATATGTATTCGATGATTTCACCCGAGAAATTCTCACGGATGACGCCCATCAGCCGATCAGCGGGTTCGCCGTTCACCTGCTTGAAGCCGCCGTAGGTGAGTCCGTCAATGCGGGCGCGCCCGCTGCCTGATACTCCTAGGTATTCGATGAGGGCGATTCCCTTGGTATCCCACTTCCGGAGGTCGAGGGTTTTCATATCATCGTAGGGAATGACTTTTCCGGTCACCGTGGTGAAGCCGACGGAGTCGGCGCTTATGGAGCGGCACATGGTGCGGATCAGGAAAAACAGGGTGAGGAGGGAGAGCGAGAGGCAGACGTAGAAAACGATGATCTGTTCGCGGATTTTCGCAGCGCTGAAGGGTTCCTTCGGTGGGGTTTTTGACATGCGCTGTTCACCGGAAAATTCCTGCCAGAGCAAGTGCGGTTGGCCGGACTTCATGCGGTCGAAGTCGGTGAGTATGGCAGGCCATGGCATGGGGAGTTTCGTATCCTCGGGAAGCAGGGAGAGGTCGGACTTGAAAGGGACTTCCTGGGCTGAGGCGAATTCTCGCCATGATTCTGGCGTAAGATCGCCGGCGGACTTCATTCTTTTGAAATCCTTGTCCGCCTTTTGGAAGGAAGCCTCTAGATAATACTCCAGGTTTTGCTTCCGGTATCCGGTGGTGCCGTCGATGTAGAACATGACGCAGAAGACGCTAAACATCGCGAGCATGGAACCGGTGCGAAGGGTGAACCACGTGGTGGGCTTGCAGACGATTGATACCGAGGTTTGCATAACGACTGCTATTGGTAAGTGGGAAAAAGGCACGATGGCAAGCTGCTTTGGCAGAGTGAGATCAACGGAGTTCCTCGATTAGGGAGCTTACGTATCTTCAGATACAGCCTTATCGTGCCTTACACCCGGCTCCCACGGCCCTGGCCTTTCGGAAAAAAATTTGGGTAAAAGGGCGATGCGGGCGGAATGAAACCAAAGGGCCGCCGCACTGGGGCTTGCAATGTTCGGCTTGTTGGCAAGATAGTGGGCGCGGGGGATATGGAAGCAATCAGGATTGAAAATGTGCGGAAGGTGTTCGGGGGCACGGTGACTGCGCTGGACGGCTTGAACCTTGAAATACGGCCGGGCGAGCTGTTTTTCCTACTGGGAGGTTCCGGTTGCGGGAAGACGACCTTGTTGCGCTGCATCGCGGGGCTGGAGACGCCCACCGACGGGAAAATTTTCTTCGGGGAAACAGATGTCACCGCCCTCGCCCCGCACAAGCGCGAGGCGGCGATGGTTTTCCAAAGCTACGCGCTGTGGCCACACCTGACCGTCGGCCAGAATATCGCCTTCGGTCTGGAGGAGCGGAAAGTCCCGAAGGCGGAGATCAAGCGGCGGGTGGAGGAAGCTTTGGAAATGGTGCGCCTCGGCGGCTACGGCGACCGCTCCATCGACCAGATGTCCGGCGGCCAGCAGCAGCGCGTGAGCCTCGCCCGGGCGCTGGTGGTGAAACCCCGCTGCCTACTCCTCGACGAGCCGCTCTCGAACCTCGACGCCCAGCTCCGCGTGGAGATGCGCCGCGAGATCCGCCGCATCGTGAAGGAAAACGGCCTCACCGGCATCTACGTGACTCACGATCAGGAGGAGGCGCTGGCGATGGCAGACCGGATGGCCGTGCTTTCCGAAGGGAAAATCGCGCAGGTCGGCACGCCCGAGGAAATCTACAGAACTCCGGTGAACGCCTACGTCGCGGGTTTCATCGGTGAGACGAATCTCATCGAAGGCGAGGTGATCGAAATCCACGACGGTTTCTGTTCCGTGAAAGCGAACGGAGCCGCGCTGGTCGGGAAAATCAGCGTTCCAGGCTGGCAGGCGAAAGCAGGGGAGGCGACCACCGTTTCCATCCGACCCGAGGCATGGCGGCTCCATAAATCCGGCGGCGAAAATGAGATTTCCGGAACAATCACCGCCCGCAGCTACCTCGGCCAGCGCATCGAGTATCTCGTGGAAACCCCCTTCGGCCGCCAGCAGGTGGTGGAAATGAACCCGCAACTGATCCACGAAACCGGCGATGAGATCGTTCTACACGCCGCCCACGGTGATGTGGTGGTGTTCGGGAAATAGGGTTCCGCATTTCGCCACCATTTCGCTTGCCAGCGCCGGATGCCGCCGCCACAACAAGCGCCGCCGTTTCGGGGGTGCATCAAAGGACTGTTGCGCTGCCGCCGCGCGCGCCACACCCATCCAAGCCCCAATATGCACAGCATCTCATCACGTATCGAAAAGGTTTCCCCCTCCCTCACGCTCGCCGTCACCGCACAGGCCAAGGCCATGATCGCAAACGGCGAGGAAGTTTACGCCCTTGCCGGAGGCGAGCCCGAGGTTGACACCCCGACCTTCATCAAGGAAGCCGCTATCAAGGCCCTCATGGAAGGCCGCACGAAATACACCCCGTCCGGCGGTATCCCGGAGCTCCGCCAGGCGCTTTCCGAGAAGTTCAAAAAAGGACAACCATATCAACTACGCGCCGAACCAGATCTGCGTCACCTCCGGTGCGAAAATGGCCTGCTTCAACGCGATCCTC